>ONBM01000093.1 GCA_900316045.1 uncultured Bacteroidales bacterium
TTATGCAAAGTTGAAACGAGAAGTAGCATAGATAACTTGTTGAATATCAATGTGGCTTTGATGTCAACTTTGCATAATGATATGCTTGTCATAAAAGAACAACTCGATCTGCCATCGGTTATGATAGAGTTCCGCAACCATCATTGGGCTGATATCCGGCGCGTTAGTGAAGGATATGAACTTCCGTTGCTGCTCTTCGTCCCAGTAGGTTATGCGCCTGATCTTCTCAGGGTACTTCCACCTGGTCTGCTCGCTGTTCATGTATCCGATGGCATCGGACCGGATGCCTGAACCTGGAGGGAACCGCCTCGTCCATTTCATCGGTTTGAAGTCATTGTCCTTCTTGCCCCTGACGATGAAGTAGGCCCCGATGACATTGATCCGGAACAGTCTTTCGAAGTCGTTGTAACCACGATCGAAGATGTAGAACGAGTCCTCTTCATAAGGAATGACGTCCATAGCGTTCATATCATTGACCCTGGCTTCCGTGATGTGGAAGAACGTTGGGATGGAGGTCTCAAGGTCATACAATGTATGTACTTTGATCCCTCCTTTCCGCTGGTGCTTCCGGAAGATGGCCCATTTGAATGCCTCCAGGCAGAGTTCGATAGTCGTTGAGTCAAAGGCATATACGTTGCCCCCAAGCTTGAAGATGTCGGTAGCGCGGCAGTTGCGAGCCTCCGCAACAGTGTGATAGGCGAACTCCTCAAAGATGCGATGGTCACGTTTGTTATTGGCGTCAGCAAGAGTGCTTTTGGTGGCATACTTGCCAAACCCAAGATGATATGCTTTGCCCGCCAGGGCTTGAGTAGCGAGGACAACGTCACGAAGGCTTTCACGGTTCGACAACTGTCCAAACATCAAGACCAAAAGCTGGTTGTAACAAGTGAAGTTTTTAACATATCTGTCGCCGTCATATTTCCTCACGAGGTAGTTGAAATGGTTACGGTCAAGGAAGTCTAAAAGCTGTGAGAACACGTATTTTCCATTATTCATGTGCCATTCTACACTAGCCTGGCAAAGATAATTTCAAATCGGTTGACTCCAAAAACCTTTGTAATTACCTAACTTTCAATATTTTTAAAGAACTTTTACGGATTTTTACCGGACACTAATGCTTCATGCTATTAAAAATACGAAAACATGTATTTATATGAAGTTATATTTCATTACTAATAAGTCATTTCAATTACAAAATGAATATTATTTCAAAAAGAGAATAACCCTTATCATCACGCCAAGAGGACGTATGTTTCGTGAAGTTGTATATTCAATCAGGTTATCAGTCTGAGTATTGTTGAAGATTTCACGGTTCAGAAGATTACGTGCGGTCAGGAAATATTCGAAGCGGTTCTTTCTGTAAGAAAGAGAGAGGTCTGCGAATATGGCGTTTCTGTCTCTCCCATGTATGCCATCATTGAAATAATGCTCTAGCTCTCCACGAAGAATCCATGAATTGCGAATAACGAAGGCGGCATCCATTGACTGGCGGAGAAGGAACAAAGTTGACAGGTGATCGCCGCCGGAGAGTCCGCTGGAATAGTCCGAGAATGAACATGAATATTTCATATTCAGGAATGATGAGATTTTAGTCAGAATGCCGAATTGTCCTTGAAATACAGAATTGTGAACTGACATCCTGCTGCCTTGGCGCAGGATGGGAGATTCTCCTGCCGACCATGTGAATGCGGTGTTTATGGTCGTGGATAAGCTCTGCAGTCGCTTGCTGGCGTTGAAGGAAGCAAGAAAATTGTTGGAATTGTTGTCCTGGGCGATTGCGAGTTCCTGGAATTTGAAACCATCAATAGTCGAACTGAAGATCAGGTTCCGCCACGATCTTGAGAATCGTAGATAAGTAGACGCTACAATGCCAGCAAGAGGGTTCTTGTACTCCAGCCCTCCCGAGGCCGAGAGGTATGAAGTTTTTGGAAGAACACCGGCCTTCCGTGCAAGCATGCGGTAATTCGTCATGATGTAGCCGGAATACAGATCATGAATTGCGCCTTCGCTGTCGTTGTACGAAAGTGACAAGTCGTAATTGACTAGCTTCGCTGCTTTTCCTGAAATTGACAGCCTAGGGGAGAAAATGAGTCGTTCACTGTTAGCCCCGGCTATTGTTGAAATCCTGTAATCGACCGGGAATCCCAGGGAGATCTTAATAGGGTCTCCTTTATCATATACTATGGCAGGACTCAAGATGAAGTCCTGTCTTTTGAATGTAAGGTCATTTGCCAGGCTATCTTGAGGAATGGCGAAATCTGATGTTCCTGCTGGGTTCTGCCCAGTACCTGGGCTTGAGAAAGGTCTGTCAAGTTCCGAGTCCAGGCTCTCCAGACGGAAATTCGCATTACCGGTGACACGGAATTGCCAATTGCCTGTGTTGATGGAATATCTCAGCTCGTTCGTGACCATGAACCGTTCGGAAGTTGCGGACTGGACTGCATTTTGAGTGGTGTCTGAAAAGAGGAAAGGACTGACAGCAAGTTTCTCCGGGAGACTGGCATACTCTGCATTCGAAAGCACAGAGACTACGTTGCCTCCTATCCTGATTAGATCGGTGAAGTTGTTCTTAATAACTATTTTGTGGGAATCGTACTTTTGTGTCGTCTCCCCGGCAGTTCCGTACCCGTCGTCCCAGAATCCATTGAACTCCAAGGACTCGTTCAGGTAATGCCTGGAAGAGTTATTCCGTAGTTTGAGCTCTACGTTTGCCTGATTAGTCGAGTGCCGAGTGCTCAGAATCTCTTCTATTTCGGATTGTGACCCGTCACCGAAGTAGTATCTCGTCGTTGAAACGCCATCAGCTGTCTGCCTGTCTTTCAAGCATGTCGCTTTGGCTATGATATCCAAGTTCTTTTTCGGTTTGGACATCGCATTTAACGATACGGCATGCAGGTTATTGTAGAGGAATCTTGAGATGTCTATTGAAGGATCCGACAGCGAACGGATCTCCAGAATGCCGGATAACTCATTTAACAGCTCGAAAGGGAGGACCTCTTTCGAGGCTACGTTTATTCCCTCGTTATTGCCCTTGTATGTCAGCAGCGTCTGGAAGGTCTTGGAGAACATCATCCCTAATGCTTCAGCATTCCACATTGCCGGCTTGTATCCCGCACCGGCCTGGAGACTTGCATTCCATGCGCCTTTGGCATTCTCTTTCAGACGCAGATTTAGCGCCGCCTGGTCTGTCCGCTCGATGTCCTCAAGCGCCTTGACAGGCTGGTGCCGTTCATAGACTTCCACGCTGGCGATGTCCTCGGAACGCACATTGTTGGTCGCAACGCCGTAGGAATTGCCAAGCATGTCCATTCCCTCGATATAGAAGCGATTGATAGGCTTGCCATTGTAGGAGATCCTGCCATTCTGCTCGACAGTTATTCCTGGCATCCGTTTGAGCACATCGCCAATTGCGCGATCCGTCTCTTCTTTATACTGGCCGACATAATAGACAATCGTGTCGCCATTCATATTCATAGGAGGTGCTTGAACCTTGGCTTCCTTTATGGCAACCGTGGAAGATGAGACTATTAGGTCAAGGCGCTGGCTAGAGGGGGGAATCCTTTTTTCCAGCGTCTTTATGTCCATTCCGGTGCATCTTATTATGAGGGAATCATCGACACTGGAAGAACACTCAATCTTGAAATTACCATTGCTGTCGGTAAGGGCGAAACCGAGCATGGACTTTCCGTCCTGCCTTATGAACATTACATTCACACCGGCTGCAGGTTCGTCGTTTCCCATGAAACGTACTGTCCCCTCGAAGACTATCCCTTGAGCCATTGATGTTAATGAATATAATAGCATCAGATATGTCACAAACCATTTTGACATATTTAATAATCTCTTTCCCTCAGATCATAATTCCTCTCGGTAACGAAATCCCCCAGCCCAGACTCCTTTGCCATCTCGGCGTTTATGGACTCCATTCCCAGATATGCTCTAAGGTACTTTTTGCGAGTAATGGCTGTATATTTTCCCCCTTTTCCCAGCCAATCGAAAACTACAACTTCTCCGGGAAACTCTGCGGAGATGCTAGTCATTGAATATGAATATTCTTTCTTGCTGTCGTAGGCTTCGAATATCAGCCCTGGCAGCCCCCAAAGTTTCCAAGGCCCAATGCTTATAGGAACCGCAGTTGAATACCATGCGATCCACCTTCTGCCACGGAAATCGGTCTCCGCCATCTGGCATTCATAACCGAGAATAATTTTGGATGAATCCATTAATGTCCATTCAGGCAGTTCCCGTTCCTCAGTGAATTCCACTGGCAGATCCTCCAGCTTCGCACGGGTTGTAATAGAGCCCTCTGGCCAGTTCTGATATATGTACTCGGAAGTGTTGCTGGTCAGTTCGCTCATCCTGCCCTCCCTTGCGTATTGTAACATTAGACGCCTGAGCTCCTCTTTTCCTCCAGGCTGTGCGGTCAGGGAGTCCCGGAAAAATAGATCCTTGCTGTAAAATGCGGAGGACATTCTTCCTGCCTTAAGGATGAGGGTGTCGCCAACGATGCGTTTGGACAATGTGTCAACCATCACATTTTCAAGATAACGGCATTCAATGACTGCTGGTTCGATTGTCGTGCTCTGAGAAACAGGAAAGGTAGTAGATTCATTGAACAAAAAAAGGCATATTGTAATAATGCTTATCATGAAAAGAAATATTTGCTGATTATTTTATTAAACTATTAAGTAATGGATAGAAAAAAGGAGTTGACTTTTCCGTTATATATCAATTTTATCGGCACCAATGACAGGCAATTCAAGAAAATAATATGAAGAGAATCGTTACTTATTGATGAGTAAAAGAGATGGAAAAAGCAGTTTTGGTTATTTTGTATTGTCAAACACCAAAAAGTTATATTAGGGATTGTCGTTTAATGTTTTCAATTTGAGCGAGGCAGCGACTTGTCCCATCCGTTTTCTGCGTTCAGCTCATCAAATTTACGTTTTTATATCTC
>ONBM01000052.1 GCA_900316045.1 uncultured Bacteroidales bacterium
CACGCAAAGAATTATTTATCCGTAAGTACATGATTATGAATATATTAAAGTTTAACCAATAAAATCGAGATCCATTTTTATTTGGATTTCAACTGGAAAATTAGTTTTGCATTAGTATTCATTAAAAAGTTGCCTTAGTCTGTAAATAATAAGGATTCCGCACATTGCGGCGTAAAATCAACCCCTTCCAACTAATACATGTGCCTAAGCCCAACTGATTTATGAATATTATATAGTCATTATTTTCCTTCCGGCATCTTTCCGTTTTTCGTTTTGATGATTGCGAATTCGAACAAAAATGATTTCGAAACCACCTCGCAACGATGTTTTTTTATTTCGTTTGCAAAATTAAAAATAAATATCTGAAATTAATGCATCGTTTTAGTTTTTTTGCTACATTTGCCTCGTAAAATCAACCAGATCCGGAAAGGATTCTTCCGATTCATGCGTCTCTGCTCGAAAAACTAAAGCGTTATTAAACACGGAATTTTAACATGAAACCAATCAGAATCCTTTGCGCGTCATTAACGGCAATAGCGATGGTCTTTACGGGATGCAAGGACGACGACACTTTTACCGGCGTCGACAAATCCCTCCCTGGCCCTGTCGATCTTGTCTATGACGACATCCTTTCGACAAGCGAAGCGCTTGTAGTCAATTGGAAAAAGGGTGAGACAGCTGCCGCAGGAGCGACATCATACACCATACAGTTGGCCGATAGCGACACAAGCTCCGTAAACCAATATGGCGGGCTCTCAGCCATCATACAAGCTGACGAAGACATGTCCTACACTTTCGCAGGACTCTCTCCGTATAAATTGTATTACGCAAGAGTCAGGGCGAACTATCCAAAGTCCGTTTTCTCGGACTGGGTCTATATCACGCTGGGTAACGAGAACAAAAAATATGCAACCGAGCTTGGCTATGGAATCGTGGACCCATCTTTACCGTCCATCGACAAGATAACCTACGACGGTGCACTCTCTTCCGAGACATCGATGGGCTTCGAACTTGATGCCAGTTCTGCGAAAGCTGCCTCTGCGAACAATTTGCTAATCCTTTTGGACAGCAAGAAATCTTCCGTTCCGGACGTGACGAACCAGGAATCGGCAAGTGCCACCTCGACATTATTCACCGAACTTGCGAAAAAGAATCGCTATCTGGTCCGCGGGCGTGCCGTCTACACAGTGAATGGCAGCACAGTCTACTCTCCTTGGCTCAAAGTCACAGAAATGGTCGATGGCCAAGCCTTATCGATCTACGAGGTCGGACACGGCCCTGTCGCAGAAGTTCCGCCTGTCGCAAAATTCATGAAGGCGACTTCTTCCACCCTGGCATTCCAGTGGTCTTCCAACGACTTCTCTGATGTGAACGCCGACATCGCCACCCCTTATACCATCGCACTTTATGCAGACGAAGCCTGCTCAGACCTCGTCGTTTCATGGGATATTGATGCAAACCAAGATGATGGCATATCCAGCGGAGTCCAAGTCATTTACGGCAAGAACCAGACTCGCTTCCTGTTCTCCGGCCTTGATCAGGCTAAGACTTACTGGATGAAAGTCACGGACAACAACACCGAGCTTACGAGCGAGGCCGTGCCTGGTACCACGGAGGCGTTCAACGTAATTCAAATCTCCGATAGCAAAGCCAACGTAGGCGACATGATTCTTGCCGAAGACTTCTCCGAACTTATCTGGGGCGGTGATCTTGTCATGGGCTATCCGGGATATTCCTCGACGAAGAGAAATTCTCTGGATTCGTTCCTCAAGGCAACAGGCAAGCATCCTACCGCAGACGATCATTACAAGCTTGTCCAGCCTTCCAACGAAATGGGACTGTTCAACACATTGGCGGCTGCGATTCCTTCATCCCGATTGAAAGTCTGGGGAGCCATCAATGAAGGCCCTGCCAACTCTTACGCTTTAGGACGTCCTGGCTACGTGAAACTCGGGGCAAGCAGCTACATGGTCGGCCTTGCAACTCCGGTGCTTTCTTCCCTTCCGGGAACTGCTACTGTGAAGATTACGTTCAAAGGCGCCCGCTACGAGTCGGATGCGACTACGGCCGCCGTGTACCTAATCAGTTCCTCCACGATGGGCGAGCAGAATGCGCTCACCGTCGGAGCATCCACGCAAGTGGCAAAATTCACGTTGCCATCTAAATCAGGTGCATGGCAAGACTATTCTTTCGAGATTGAGAATGTCACGCCTGCCAGCAGGATAGCCATCGGAACGACGCGCGAAGACGGATCCACCCCAGGAAAGACACAGCACAGGATGTACCTCGACGAAGTACAGATACAGCTCATCTCTGTCGGCGGATCAGTCATTTCCCTCTCAGCTCCGAAGATAAGCGAGGTCTCTCCATCTTCTGACAAGATTACGGTAACTTGGGAAACAGTCGAGCACGCTAGCGGATACTCAGTTGAATACAAGAAATCTTCCGATGCTGATTGGACAGTGGCAGGGACCACTGACCAGCTGACTTTCGCTATCACAGGACTTGAGCCTTCGACTTCTTACGACGTGAGGGTTCAGGCTACCGCTTCAGGAGACAATAAATCTGAATATTCCGAAGTCAAGACCGTCTCCACCACCGAGGCTCCGAAGAGCCTGGCTCAGAAAGGAACGTACGTTTCTTCTACCCAGATAGGAGTCGAATGGTCCTTCACCAGCTTCGCCGACTTCACCGCAGACTATGAAGATACCTACACCGTTGCCATTTACACGGATGAGGCTTGCAAGAATGTGGTTTATGGCTTCTCCGGAATCAGCAAATACAAGGACTCTAAAGGCGATGATTTATATCTCTGGCTTTGGAGCGGAAAAACCTCTTCCGAGAAGTGTCCTTCATTCCTCTTCGCCGGACTCAATCCTTCAACCGATTACTGGGTGAAGGTTATCGATGAGACCAAGGGACTGGAGTCCGTAGCCAAGTACACCACCGAGGCTTCCAAGGTTGTCACCCTCCCTGCTTCAGCAGCAGCCGGCGACGTGATCCTCTTCGAGGACTTCGGACAATTCCTGTTCGGCGGAGAGAGCGTAAGGCAGTTCCCTGGATACTCGATGGATAGCAGAACAAGCGTGACATCCATTACGAATCCTTCTGGAATTATTCCGGCAACGACTGCTTCGGCAGACCCTTATCTCGTAACTCCGAACACGCACATGGCATTGTTCAAAACCTTAGGGAACGCCGTAGGTTCGACCAGGCTGAACACATGGGCAGATTGGGTCGAAGCCAATGACCATGGTGCCATGTGCATCGAGAATGGATGCATTAAGGTTGGAGCGAGCAAGAAAACCGGTGACATAATCACCCCTGAACTTTCCTGCCTGTCCGGCACTGCGACGATTGAGGTTCAGTTCGATGCTGCTCCTTACAGGGAAGGCATCGGTGGCCAAAAAGACCCTCTCAACGGAAGAGTAGATGTGTTCACCGGCTCAGAAGTCAGCTCGCACAGCCTGCCTGTCGCAACCTCTCCGGCAAAGACCGTTGAGTGGACACTTAATGACAAGTACGAGTGGCAGCATTTCACCGTCACCCTGACCGGCGTGACCGCCAACTCCAGGATTGGCATCGGCGCCAACAGGAAGAATGCCAGCGGACAAGTCAGAATGTACCTTGACAACATCCAGCTGAAAGTCGTGAAATACGAATAGTTTATCTTCCCACGACAGCCAGGGTCGCGACAGAGATTCTGACTGACGAAGGAAACACTCCACGAAGGGCGGCGATGCAGGAATGCACCGTCGCCCCTGTCGTAAATACGTCATCCACCAGCAAAATGTGGTGCGGAACATTCATGTTTCCCAGACACAGCCTCCTGACACATCTTTTTGAGACCTTGAATGCGGAAGCGACGTTCTGCGCCCTGCCGTCGAGGCTCAGATGAGTCTGGGACCTGGTCCTGGAGCATCGATGCAACATATTCCTGAACACCTTTGCCCCGAGGCACCTTCCAACCTCATCGGCAATGACTTCAGCCTGGTTATATCCTCGCTGCAGCAGCCTCGTCCAATGTAGCGGCACTGGCACCACTGCATCGACATCGGCATAAAGAGCGGAAGAAGCCATCTCGGCGCCAAGCATATTCGAGAAAAACCTGCCCTGCCCCAGTTCACCATGATATTTCAATGCTCTGGTAATATATTTATAGCTTGCATTGGCATCATAGAAGAAAAGGGCCGTGGCATAGAAATATCTTTCATTGGGGCTCCGGAGCTCTCCTTCGTCATAGTCCCTGCGGAGCATGTCATTCAGCCTGTCCGCCATCTGATTGCGCGACAGCCATGAGAAATACGTCCTTGGAAAGTCTGCCAGGCAGCTGATGCAGATATACCTCTCGCGAAGGGCAAGCACTCTGCCACAAACGACGCATCTCCTCGGCATGAGAATGTCAAGGATAGCCGTGAATATGTCGTTGGCCGAAATGTCTTTCCGCATTCCATAAAGATGGTCAAAGCAAACGTAAATTCTGCATAAAAAAAATAAAAGCCGGCCGAAAAAATCTTTCGGCCGGATATAAAAAAAATAATATTGGCTATCGGCTTTTAATTAATTCATTGCACCGTCAACCTGGATGACCTGCCCAGACACGTAAGATGCCATGTCGCTGGCAAGGAAGGTAGCCACGTTGGCGATATCCTCTGTCGTGCCTCCCCTGCGAAGCGGAATCTTCTGTATCCACTCGTCGCGAACTTTTTCCGGCAGAGCCTCTGTCATGGCAGAGACGATGAACCCCGGAGCTATGCAATTAGCGCGTATTCCGCGAGGTCCCATTTCTTTGGCTATTGATTTGGCAAGCCCGATAAGGCCGGCCTTTGAAGCAGAGTAGTTGCACTGGCCCGCATTTCCGAACACGCCAACTACAGAAGACATGTTGATGATGCTTCCGCCTCTCTGGCGAGCCATCACAGGAACCGTAGCGTGAATAAAGTTGAAAGCAGATTTCAGGTTCACCGCTATGACAGCATCCCACTGTGCCTCCGACATTCTTAGCATGAGCCCATCCTTGGTTATGCCTGCGTTGTTGACCAGGATGTCAATCCTACCGAATTCGGCGACAACCTGATCCACTACCTTCTGAGTCTCTTCAAAATCAGCAGCATTCGAAGCGTATGCCTTGACTTTATGGCCGAAGGCCTCAATGTCTTTCACCGTCTGTTCCGCTGCTTCGTTTATCACCAGATCCGTGAATGCCACGTCAGCGCCTTCAGAAGCATATTTCAAGGCAATAGACCTTCCTATTCCCCTTGCTGCGCCCGTAATCAGGGCGACTTTTCCATCCAAAAGTCCCATATTCAATAAAATTTAGATTCATCAATATTTATCCCGACCATTCTCCTCACCACCAATCGATGTCACAAAAATAAACTTATTTGCAAAGACGAGCAAATTGTCAGCCAACCTTTTGGCGAAAGAAAAAATAATGGGGCGGAAAGATGGATTTTTGATTATATTAGATGAGCAAAAATAATATTCAGATGAAAACGTCTTTTAGCGAAATTCGCGATCCTCAGAACTGGGAAAGCGGGGAACTGAAAATCAGCTGGGTCAGGAATCACATGCCCTTGCTGGCTCAAATTGAGAAAGAATTTTCCAAAGATAAGCCATTCGAAGGGCTCAAGGTCGCCCTTTCCGTCCATCTTGAAGCCAAGACGGCTCACCTTTGCGAAGTGCTCTCCAGCGGCGGAGCCGAAATGTTCATCACCGGAAGCAATCCGCTTTCCACGCAAGATGACGTGGCTGCCGCTCTGGTGCACGAAGGCCTCAACGTCTTTGCTGTTCACGGAGCCACTCCGGAGGAATACGAACACGGCATCAGGCGCGTGATCGAGGCTGGGCCTAACATAATAATAGATGACGGGGGCGACCTGGTGAACATGATTCACGACAATTATCCTTCGCTTATTGAGAATGTGATTGGCGGATGCGAAGAAACGACTACAGGAATATTACGTCTTCAGCAGATGAACAGCGTCAAGGCTCTGAAGTTCCCGATGATGCTGGTCAACAATGCAGCCTGCAAACATTTCTTCGACAATCGCTACGGCACTGGCCAATCGGTTTGGGACGGCATCAACAGAACCACTAATCTCATCGTCGCAGGGAAATATGTCGTGGTGGCCGGCTACGGCTGGTGCGGCAAAGGCGTTTCCATGAGGGCTAAAGGCTTGGGCGCCAAGGTCATTGTCACCGAAGTGGACCCCATCAAAGCCATGGAGGCGGTAATGGACGGTTTCCAAGTCATGAGCATGACGGAGGCCGCTAGAATCGGCGACATATTCATAACTGTAACCGGCTGCAATGATGTCATTACCAAGAAGCATTTCATGAATATGAAAGATGGGGCTATTTGCTGCAATGCGGGGCACTTCGACTGCGAAGTAAGCGTCGCGGCCCTTAAGGAAATCGCCACCTCGGAACGAGAGGCGCGTCAGAATATTCAGGAATATGTCTTACCGAATGGGCGCAAAGTCTATATCTTGGCGGAGGGCCGCCTAGTGAATCTTGCGGCAGGAGACGGGCATCCGGCAGAAATAATGGACATGTCCTTCGCCATTCAAGCCTTAAGCGCAAGGTTTCTTGCCGATAATCGTAAAGGCGGTCCTCTCAATCGCACATACGGGAATATGCTGAATGCCGTACCAGCAGAAATCGATGGCAAAGTCGCTCGCATGAAACTAAACGACTGGGGCATCAAAATAGACCACCTCACCCCAGCCCAACGCAAGTATCTCTTCGGCTGATTTCCCGGCATGAACGGCGAGCAGCATCCCTATTGATAACAAATCACTTACGAAGACGGTTTGCTTACACCCTGGAGACTGAGCCTTAGATTTGCTTGGGAAAGGGAGAAAATAAAAAATGAGAATCGGCGCATCCCGCGCGGACTCTCACTCTAACCACATAATTAATAACACTAAAACTAATAACCAATAGGTTGATCGGGGAGAGAACCTCCTTGCTCAACCCGATGCAAAGGTACAACAATTATTTTAATCTGCAAACTTTTTTCGAAAAAAATTCAAAATAACTCTATTTTTATTCGTAATTTACTGAATATAAGAAATATAAATTATTAGGGTATTTTTCCGATTAAAAATTTTAGGCATCGAATCAGGGGATTGCACGCATTTTAAAAAACGTTTGATACAAAGATAAAACGTTTAATAGTTATGAATTTACATAAAAGGCGAGAAATAACTTATATTTCATTAGCCCCTTTTTTCGTGTATTTTACTCAGTCAATGAATATATGGCAATTTTTGAGCCAAAGCCATTGTCGAAGTATTGGCAAATTAGGGAATCTTCGTATCGAGCCTTCCCACATGAGGGGGCATATTAATTAAAATAGTGCTATCTTTATGCACTCAATAAACAATTACAGTCATGAATGTCAAATCTTATTTTCTTGCGATGATGATTGCGGCTACGATAGCTGCTTTTTCCCCAATGCCTGCTTTTGCTCAAAAAGGCAAGGCTCAGGCAAAAGAACATGGTTATCCTGACACCGATGGAACATATTCATACACAGGTCCGGCAGTGCGTTTCGATAAATACACCAAGCATGCTAAAGGCACTCATGACCTGCAGACAGAGTACCTGGGGAAACTGATGGGGCGTCAAGGGAAAGGCTATGCTTATCAGGGCATGGACTATTACGACGGTCTCATCCTAAGCTGCCAGAACCAAGGCGTCGCTACGGTATATTCATTTGACGGCAAGGAAATCCAGAAGAAGGGACAGTTCGAGCTGGCCTCTTTCAACAAGATTAATCATAGCAACGTGGTTAGTTTCGGGACAGAATATTATGACAAGGCTGATCCTCTTCCTTTGGCTTACATCAGCCACTGCCACAGGTCTCCGATAAATGGCAAGAAAGACGTGCTGTATGTGGAAAGGATAGCTCCTGATTTTCAGTCTTCGCAGCTGGTTCAGACCATCGTTTATGACGACGAGAACAATGATTTCGGCTACGCCTTGCAATGGGTGATAGACAGAGAGAATGGCTTCCTGTATGGCTTCGGAAACACGGTGGACAATACCGATCCCCAGAACCGTCACAGGGTGATAAAATTCCGTCTCCCTAAGTTAAGCGATTCAGACAAGGATGGTTACGTAATCCTGCACCAGTCGGACGCGCTGGAGAATTATCGGATGGAAGACGTGTCGGACTTCAAGGGGAACTTCATCGGCCAAGGACTATTTGTGAATCATGACAAACTATACTTGCCTACGGGTTTCGGCACGGCTGAAGCACCGTCAATCCTGTATGTCTGGGATTTGCGCAAGAAAAAGATGTGCAACAAGATAGACCTGACCGCTGGCACCCATAGCGAGTTCGAAGATTGCACCGTTATTGGGAAGAAGAAGATGCTGATTCAGGCTCAGCACGGACTATTCCTGCTAGAGTTCTAGGCTTATAGCGCATTCTCGTGTATGCCTTTGACCGCCCGCCCGCTAGGGTCGTTCATATTCTTGAATGATGAATCCCAGGCAAGCGCTTCTGCGGTTGAGCATGCCACGCTTGGAACCGACGGCACGCTGCGAGCGGCGCTGTCCGATGGGAAATGCTCTGCGAATATGCTGCGGTAGAAATATTCCTCTTTGTTCTGAGGCGGATTTATCGGGAATCGCTCTGCTGCGTGAACCATTTGCTCGTCGCTTACTGCCGTAGCCGTCATCTGCTTCAATGTGTCTATCCATGAATATCCTACGCCGTCGCTGAACTGCTCTTTCTGGCGCCATGCAATCTCTTTCGGCAGCATGTCGCTGAATGCGTCCCTGAGTACTTTTTTCTCTATTTCGTTGCCAGGACACATCTTCAGCTGGGGATTCAGGCGCATCGCCACGTCCACGAATTCTTTGTCCAGGAATGGGACCCGGCCCTCCACTCCCCACGCTGCCAAGCTCTTGTTGGCTCGTAAGCAGTCATAGAGGTGAAGCTTTGAGAGTTTTCGAACGGTTTCTTCGTGGAATGCCCTCGGATTCGGAGCTTTGTGGAAATAAAGATAGCCACCGAACAGTTCGTCGGAACCCTCGCCAGAGAGCACCATCTTTATGCCCATGGATTTTATCACCCTGGCTAGCAAATACATCGGCGTCGAAGCCCTTACCGTAGTGACATCGTAAGTCTCGATGAAATATATCACGTCCCTAATGGCATCCAAGCCCTCCTGAATGGTGTAATTAATTTCATGATGGACTGTGCCTATGAAATCGGCGACGAGTCTTGCCTTCGCAAGATCCGGGGCTCCTTTCAGCCCGACAGCGAATGAGTGCAGGCGTGGCCAGTAGGCTCTGGTCTGACCATTATTCTCTATTCGTTTGTCGGAATATTTCTGAGCGATGGCAGAAATCACCGAGGAGTCCAAGCCTCCGCTTAGAAGTACTCCATAAGGCACGTCGCTCATAAGCTGGCGCTTGACAGCATCGCTAAGAGATATTCTTAGATTATCAGTGGCTGTTCTGTAGTCCAATGAATTATTTTCTACTGCCTCGTACCGCATCCAGTCGCGGGTGTAATAGCGTTTCATGCCCGGGGTGCGGCTGTAGCAATAGTGCCCTGGAAGGAATGGCTCGTAATGGTCACACTGGCCTTCGAGTGCTTTGAGCTCGCTTGCTACGAATATTTTGCCATCTTTATCGTAGCCGATGTAGAGCGGAATCACTCCGATTGGGTCTCTGGCAATGAGGAACTCGTCGTGCTCGGCATCATAAAGGGCAAATGCGAATATTCCGCTAAGCCGCTCTAGCATGTTCGTGATTTTCTCGTGGATTGCTTCTTTGGCTTCAACGGCCTCGTCAAATCCAGCAGAGGAGCGCATCTGGCGATAAAGCGACAGGATCACCTCGCAGTCGCTGCCAGTCTGATAGGCATAAGAGCCAGCGAATTCTTCACGAATGCTTTTATGATTATATATCTCGCCGTTGACTGCCAAGACTAGTTTCTTGTCCGGAGAGAAAAGAGGCTGCCTGCCCGATTCCGGATCCACGATGCTTAGCCTTTCGTGAGCCAATATTGCCGAACCTCCGCAGTATATCCCGCTCCAATCCGGCCCGCGATGCCTGATTTTCTGGCTCATTCTTAGCGCTTTCTGGCGTAAATCGTCGGATTGCTCCTTGATGTTGAAAATAGAAATTATTCCACACATGATTTTGCTGCTATCGTTAAGTTCATTATTTTAGCAGGCAATGTGAATGCTCTTCTGCCTGCTCGTTTTATAAATTTCTAAATTAAAAATTTTCAATAACTTTCGCAAGTTTCAGCTGCGTTCCGCTTCAGGAAAGCGTTCACCTTTTGGGCTGTCAGCCGGCCGGATGCCATGGCACGCACCACGAGGGAAGCACCAGAAGCAGCATCCCCCGTCACGAACACATTAGAAGGAAACTCTGGCATCTGAGGTTTCAAAAAGCCCATCGCCAGCAATGCCATATCGGCCTTTATTATTTCAGGCTCCCCAGCAGCCATCATTATTGGCCTGCCTCCGTCCGGATTAGGCTTCCACGAGATTTCCTGAACCTTCACGCCCGTCAGAACCCCATTTTTCCCAAGGAATTCCAGCGTATTGACATTCCAGCGCCTAGTGCAGCCCTCCTCGTGGCTCGAAGTCGTCTTCAGCGTTCTAGGCCATGCCGGCCATGGATTCTGAGGGTCATCAGGTCCATCGACAGGCTTCGGCATGATCTCTATCTGAGTCACGCTCTTACAGCCCTGCCTGTGTGCTGTTCCTATGCAGTCGCTGCCTGTATCCCCTCCTCCAATCACAAGCACGTCTTTATCCTTCGCATTCACAAGCTCATCCTTCCCGAACTCCATGCCAGAGAGTATCCTATTCTGCTGGGAAAGCATCTCCAAAGCAAAATAAACCCCTTTCAGCTCGCGCCCCGGAATATTCAGATTCCTCGCCACAGGAGTGCCGGTAGCGACGACATAGGCATCGAACCCCCTCAGTTCCTCAGGAAGAGAATCTATCTCGGACAACGCATCCAGATCCGCCTCGAAATTATATCTGAACGTAATCCCTTCCGCCTCAAGCAGAGCCATCCGCCGATCGATGATGCTCTTGTTAAGCTTAAAATTAGGAATTCCGAATCTGAGCAGCCCGCCAGCTGCTTCCCTAGCGTCGAACACCGTAACTGAACATCCCGCATGATTCAAGTCGTTGGCAGCTGCAAGGCCCGAAGGCCCGGCTCCTATCACAGCCACTTTTTTCCCGTTTCTCACAGGATTCATCACAGGAATATAATTTTCCATGAATGCTTGCTCTGTGATTGCTGCTTCGTTCTCCCGATTCGTAGTCGGCTCGTGTTCCATCAGGTTCAGCACGCAAGATTTCTCGCAAAGAGCCGGACAAATCCTCCCCGTGAATTCAGGAAAAGGATTCGTGCGGCTGAGTAGCCTGTAAGCCCTCTTCCAGTCCCCCTTAAACAATGCGTCGTTCCACTCAGGCGGAACGTTCCCCAAAGGACAAGCCCAATTACAGAATGGCACGCCGCAATCCATGCAGCGGCTGGCCTGAAGCCTTCGGTCGTTGCTATTCAGCGTCTGCTCAACTTCTCCAAAATCGTGAATTCTATCGTGTACCGGCCTGTTTCCCGCTTCTTTGCGAGGCACGGTAAGAAAAGCTCTTGGGTCTCCCATAATGTTAATAATCTCTTTGTAAATCTGCTATTTTCTGTTGGAGCTTCTGCACCTGCTGCTCCTGAATAACTCGTTTGTACTCTATCGGCGTTACCTGAATGAAATCATCTTGGTACCTGCCCCAGTCATCCAACATCCGTTTCGCCAGTATGCTGCCAGTATGCTGATAGTGCCTGCGAATCAGTTCCAGAAGCTCCCGCTTGCAGGCATTTTCCTCAACCAAGCCAATCTCGACCATGTCCATATTGCAGAAATAATCGAAATCATGATTCTCGTCCCAGACATAAGCAATCCCGCCGCTCATTCCAGCAGCGAAATTTCTTCCAGTCTTTCCTAGCACAACCACGCGCCCGCCGGTCATGTATTCACAGCAATGGTCGCCAGCACCTTCAACAACCGCTACGGCCCCAGAATTACGCACGGCAAACCTCTGTCCTACCCTTCCGTTTATGAATATTTCTCCGCTCGTGGCGCCATACAGCCCTGTGTTTCCAGCTATGACGTTATCTTCAGGGGCAAACGTGCTCCTAGCCTGTGGCAGTATGGATATGCTGCCGCCAGAAAGACCTTTGCCAAAATAATCATTCGCCTCTCCTTCCAGAGAAAAGCTGACCCCTTTCATCAGGAAAGCCCCGAAGCTCTGGCCGGCAGAGCCAGTAAGCCGGATGTTAATAGTGTTCGCAGGCAATCCAGCAGCACCGTAACGTCCAGCAATAACGCCGCTAAGCATGGCTCCCACTGCTCTGTCAGTATTCTTTATGAGGAAATCCAGGTTTACCTGTTCCTGATCATCAATTGCCTTCTGGGATGCCTGAATGATTTTCTTATCCAGCACGTCATCTAGGTTAATGCTCTGAGACGTAGTGAAATGCAATGTGCCTTCCTCCTTATGAAGCAAGCGAGAGAAATCCAGCGGAGCTTTCGCTTTAATGTCGTCTCTCTGGACGATAAGCTCTGTGTGACCTACAATCTCATTCAAAGATGCATGCCCCATCTCGGCAAGATATTCCCTGACTTCACGAGCGAGGAACCTGAAATAATTAACTAAATAGTGCCAGTCCCCCCTGAAATGCCCCCTCAGCTTCGGATCCTGGGTCGCCACGCCCATCGGGCAAGTGTTCAGGTTGCACTTGCGCATCATCACGCATCCGAGCACTATTAATGCCGCAGTGCCAAAAGAGAACTCCTCTGCCCCGAGCAGAGCCATCAGGATTACGTCCCTGCCTGTTTTCAACTGCCCGTCGACCTGCAAGCGGACTTTACAGCGAAGGCCATTTTTGACGAGCGTCTGCTGAGCTTCAGCAAGACCAATCTCAGCAGGAATTCCGGCGAAACGTATGCTGGATGCCGGGCTAGCGCCCGTACCGCCTTCTGCCCCTGAAATCACTATTAAATCTGCCTTTGCTTTAGCGACGCCAGCCGCAATTGTGCCAACCCCGCTCTCTGCAACCAGCTTCACGCTGATGGCAGCCCTTGGATTCACGTTTTTCAAGTCGAAAATCAGCTGCGCCAAGTCCTCGATGCTGTAAATGTCGTGGTGAGGCGGAGGGGAGATTAGAGATATTCCTGGTATGGAATGACGAGTCCTCGCTATTATGCCGTTCACTTTGAACCCAGGCAGCTGACCACCTTCCCCAGGCTTAGCGCCCTGGGCAACTTTTATCTGCAGCTCCTCGGCGTTCATGAGATATTCGGCAGTCACGCCGAAGCGGCCGCTCGCCACCTGTTTAGTCTTGCTATTCAGAGAAATGCCCTCCACTGTTGCATGAAAACGGTCGTCATCTTCACCACCCTCTCCGGTATTGCTCCTGAGACCCAGGGAATTCATTGCCATTGCTATAGCCTCATGCGCCTCCTTCGAAAGAGCCCCGAAAGACATGGCGCTCGTGACAAAGTGCCTCATTATTGCCTCTTCGCTCTCAACTTTCTCAATATCGATAGGATTCCTCTTGAAATCAAAGAAATCTCTAATGAATATGGGATCTTCCTTATCGTCAGCCAAATGAGAGAATTTCTTGAACATGTCATATTCCCCTCTCCTCGTCGCAAGCTGAAGCGTGGTTATCGTCTCTGGGTTCCATGCATGCTTGATGCCGTTTTTCCTGTAATGCAACTGGCCGGCATTGGGAAGGAAACATATTCCTTCGTCTTTTCCCGCTTTATCTGCCTTTGACGCAATCTGCTGGAAACGAATGGCATCGCTTGCGATGGCATCAAGGTCAACTCCGCCAATGCTGCTGATCTCCGTGCCGAAATAATCTCTCAGGAGAGACTCTCCAAGCCCGATGCTTTCGAATATTCTTGCCCCTCTGTAGCTTCGAATCGTGGAAATTCCCATTTTCGCCATTATCTTATAGAGGCCCTTTTTCACAGCCTTTATATAATTAGCTTGGGCTGTCTCGTAATTCTCCTGAATCTTTCCCCTCTTCACGAGGTCATCGAGAATAGCGTACGTCAAATACGGGCACAGTGCGCTAGCTCCATAACCCAGCAACAGAGCCGCATGCATTACCTCACGGATTTCTCCGCTCTCAACGATCAATGCGGTCTGCACTCGTTTGCCTGCATTGATCAGATATTGATGCACGGCGCTCACGGCAAGCAGGGAAGGAATCGGCACTTCTCCGTCAGGTAAATCCTTATCGGAAAGAATAATGTAATTGCAACCATCCTCAACGCTCTTTACGGCATCGCGGCAGAGACCGTCCAGAGCCTGTCTCAATGCGTACCCGTCAGGCTTGCCATCAGAGTGCGCGAAGCTCATTTTCAGCTTCACCGTATTAAAGCCTTTATAACGAATATTGCAGAGAATATCCAAGTCCGAATTCGTGAGAATCGGGTGCGGCAGCCTTACCATCTTGCAATTCTCCTCGCTTGGGTTCAAGATTCCAGTGCCAACCCTGCCGATATATTCAGAAAGGCTCATCACCAGATTCTCGCGGATTGAATCAATGGCCGGATTGGTAACCTGGGCGAACTGCTGGCGGAAATAGTTGAAGAAAAGCTGGGGACGCTTGCTGAGCACAGCCAAAGGTGTGTCGTTGCCCATGGACGCAGTCGGCTCCTGAGCATTCACGGCCATCGGAACTATTACGTTTTCTATGTCCTCTTCGTTAAAACCAAAGCCTAGTTCTTTTCGAAGCAGGTCTGAAACGCTGTTTTCAACCTTCCTGCCGCTCCTCAGTTTCTCAAGCTGTATCCTGTTGGAATTAAGCCATTTGCGATAAGGATGCTCAGAAGCAAGCAAGTCCTTTATCTCCTCATCCCGATAAATCCTACCCTCCTTAGTATCCACAAGCAATATTTTTCCTGGCTGGAGGCAGCCTTTCTCCACGACATCAGAAGGATCGAAATCCAGCACGCCGACTTCCGAAGCCACGACCATCGTGTCATTTTTAGTGATCGCATAACGAGCAGGGCGCAGCCCATTACGGTCCAGCATTCCGCCAGCATATCTTCCATCGCTGAATAAAAGAGCCGCAGGACCGTCCCATGGCTCCATTATTATGGAGTGATATTCATAAAAGGCCTTTAAGTCTTCGGAAATAGGATTCTTGTCGTTGAAACTTTCAGGAACCATTATGGCCATTGCCTGAGGCAGCGACAGTCCGCTCATCACCAGGAATTCAAGCACGTTGTCCAAACTGGCAGAATCGCTCATTCCTGGCTGTATGACTGGAGTAATCTCTCTCACGTCGCCCAATGCCTCGCTCGACAGGACGCTCTCGCGGGCTTTCATCCATTCGCGATTTCCACGTATGGTATTTATTTCCCCATTATGGCAGAGCAGCCTGAATGGCTGGGCAAGGCTCCATGTCGGAAAAGTATTAGTCGAGAAACGGCTATGCACAAGAGCCAGGCCGCTCGTGAAATAAGGATTTGTGAGGTCTGGGTAGTAATGCCTCAGCTGCATGCTAGAAAGCATGCCCTTGTAAATTATGTCTTTGCTGGAAAGCGAGCAGATGTAAAAATCCTTGTCCTGTATCCGTCTTTCGATTTTTTTGCGGATTTTGTATAAGACCCTGTCCAGTGCCGGAACCTGATCATCTGGGATGCCTGTCACGAAAATCTGTTTTATGTCAGGCTCGGCTGACAATGCCTCCTGGCCAAGGCACGAGGCGTCTGTGGGAACCTCTCGAATATGCATCAGGTGCAGCCCCGCTCGCTCTATTTCTTCTATGATGACAGATATTATTTTCTCCTGCCTGGCATCATCTTTAGGCAGGAAAACGATTCCTGTCCCATACTTGCCTTTCTCTGGTACAGGAATGCCATTCAACAGAATGAATTCATGTGGAATCTGCAAAAGAATTCCGGCGCCGTCGCCGGTTTTGTTGTCTGCCCCTTCGGCTCCGCGATGGCGCATATTCTCTAGCACGACCAGCGCATTCTCCACCAGAGCGTGGCTTTTATTCCCATGAATATTCACCACCATGCCTATTCCGCACGCATCGTGCTCATAGGCAGGACTATACAATCCTCCTTCCATCATTGCTATTTTTAAGTTCGTTTTTATATGCGAGTTAAAGATAGCAATCTTTTTTTAAAAGTGAAAGCTTCTAAATATCCAGGCTTAGCTGGCTGTCTGAATTTCGGCGTAATTCTTCGAATTCATTGACCTCTATTAAGTCCGGATTGACTAAAACATCCAGATTACGAATTAAAAGCCTGTCGCCTGTCACTATATTTTTCGTGCAGCCCTCTATGCCACTCACTGCAGGAATGCCAAGCCCGCTGGCAAGAGTACAAACCTGCCCGTCAGCATCCGGTTCTTCGGTGACCATGCCGACAACCTTTTTGAAATCGACAAAAACAGAGTCTGCCAACGAAATATTCTTAGAAACGAGGATGCTGCCTTCAGGAATGTCTTCAAAAGGATTTCTGCCTTCGCCTTCTTTCGCGACGAAAGCCCGCCCCTTTGCGAATCCCTTGACGCCAGAGCCTCGGTAAGTCATGACATTGAATATTAAGGTACAAGAGCTATATCCTCGAATGCAGGAAGATTGTTCTCTATTATCCAGTTGATGTATGTCATGAACATCCATGCTGTCAGCTGGTAGCCGGCGGCATTCAGATGGCCTGCGCGGTAGTATTTCGTCTTGAAGTCAGAGTCGGTATAATCCGGTCCGTACTTAGCTATGTCCAGAACGTACAGGTTTTCAAAATATTCAGGAAGAGTCCTGAGGAATTCGTTATATTCCTCATACTTTTTCTCCGGCATCGTCACCACGAAAAATCTGGCTTTCGGCTGAAGGCTCCTCACTCTCTGGATGATGCCGCAGTAATTGCCCACGTAGGTGTCAGCGTTATTATTGAAGTCTTCGAAATCGACATCTTCCTTTACGCTTCCCAGTGGCATCTTGCTATTGAAATCGTTTACGCCCAATGCCATGATGTAGGCCTGCTGCAGATTCACCTTGGCATCTATGTCTGAGTTTCTGTTCAGTGGATAATTCCAGAAATGGTCTATCCAGCCCCTCGTGGTCTCGCCGCCCTGGGAGTAATTCTCTCCCTTCGCACCGGTGGCCGCACAAATCCTCTGTCCCCACGAGTATTCATAGATGTCATGATACGTCGTCCTGCCATCGGCTCTCTTGCTCTCATGCTCTCCGCTGCAAAGAGAATCACCAATGAAGCCCCATCTGTGAATGATGGCGCACCACCCCGGGTCATGAGAAATGGTCGCGATAGGATTTTCCTGTGCAAACGAAACGAAGCCAGACAGAAACGCCAAAAGCGGCAATATCAACTTTTTCATGACGCAAAGTGTTTATGATATAACAATTTACAGACTGCGAAGCAGGTTGTTCATGTTAACTTGCCTGTCTATGATGTCGTGCACCTCGGCAATCGGCACCCTTCTCTGCTCCATGGTGTCGCGCTCGGTCACGCAGAATGGCGTTCCGATGGCATCTTGACGGCGATAGCGCCTTCCGATCGTGTCCTTTGCCTCATACTGGCAATTGAAGTCGTATTTCAGAAGGTTCATCACCTCCTGAGCCTTCTCCGGCAGGCCGTCCTTGTTGAGCAGAGGCAGCACGGCTGCTTTCACCGGAGCCAGAGGGGCAGGAATGCTCAGCACCACCCTTGATTCTCCGCCTTCAAGCTGTTCTATGCGGTACGAATGGCTCAGCACAGCCAGGAACATCCTGTCCACGCCGATTGAAGTCTCCACGCAATATGGCACGTAACTCTCGCCGGTCTCCGGGTCGAAATACTGGATTTTCTTTCCTGAGAGCCTCTGGTGATTGCTAAGGTCGTAATCGGTTCTGGAATGTATTCCTTCAAGCTCCTTGAAGCCGAAAGGAAAGTTGAACTCTATGTCGGTGGCGGCATTGGCATAGTGAGCCAGCTTCTCATGGTCATGGAAGCGGTAATTTTCAGCTCCCATGCCCAGGTTCACGTGCCACTTCATGCGCGCCTCTTTCCACTTTTTGAACCATTCCATCTCGGTTCCTGGGCGGCAGAAGAATTCCATTTCCATCTGCTCGAATTCCCTCATCCTGAATATGAACTGGCGGGCGACGATTTCATTCCTGAATGCCTTGCCAATCTGCGCGATTCCGAAAGGAATCTTCATGCGGCCCGTCTTCTGCACGTTGAGATATTCAATGAATATTCCCTGTGCTGTCTCCGGACGCAGGTAGATTTTGTCATCCGCATCGCCAGTGTTGCTGATCTGAGTGGAGAACATCAGGTTGAACTGGCGCACGTCAGTCCAGTTCTTGGTTCCGGAAATAGGATCCACGATGTCGCAGTCCAGGATGATCTGCTTATACTCTTTCAGATCGTTGGCCTGCTCTGCAGCCACATAACGATTATGTACTTCTTCGTATTTTGTCTTTTCGCGGAGGTAATTCGGATTCGTAGCCTTGAACTGCTCCTCGTTGAAAGCATCCCCGAAGCGCTTGCGGCCCTTCTCCACCTCTTTGTTCATCTTTTCCTCTATCTTTCCGAGATAGTCCTCGATAAGGTTGTCTGCGCGGTACCTTTTCTTGGAGTCCTTATTGTCTATCAGAGGGTCGTTGAACGCAGCCACGTGCCCAGACGCCACCCAAGTCTTAGGATGCATGAATATGCAGGAGTCTATTCCCACTATATTTTCATTCAGCCTGGTCATGGCGTTCCACCAATACTGCTTGATGTTATTCTTCAATTCCACGCCATTCTGGCCATAGTCATAGACTGCTGCCAGACCATCATAAATTTCGCTGGATGGGAATATGAATCCGTACTCCTTGCAATGCGCAACCAGCACCTTGAACAGTTCGTCCTGTGTCATGATATTCTTAAATAATTTACAGTCTGCAAATTTATGCAATTTGTCCGTGATTTCATATTTTTGCACATTAAACCACATAGCGATGAAACATATTCATTTATTTTTCGCCGTCATGGCAGCTGCAATAGCTGCTTCCTGCGGCAATCCTACCACGGCAGACCTCAACCCTGGCAGCACAGTCAAAGTTAAATGCCCCTCGGAGAATTTCCGGCTCACCTGCCAGGTAATGACCGACGGCACATCCGCAGCAGACCTGCTCTTCGCCTCAGACGGCTCCAGTGGCTACGAAGTCAGGTTCCACGGGGGAGCGATTGACGGCACCACAAAGACGGGAAGCCTCACCGGCATAAGAAATCGTTACCGCTCTATAGTGCCTGACAATGAATGGTTTAACTTCGAATTAGCAGTGCGCGGAAAAAATATCAGCGTTAAATTGAATGACATCGAAGTCGTTTGCTACACTGAACCGGAGAAACCTTTCAGGATAAATGAATATTCCGGCATGCTCCTTGGGAAAGGGGAGTGCTACTTCAAAGGCAGCATCGGGCTTACCAAGGTTAAAGACATTAAAATCAGCACATTGCCCGAAGGAGAGAAGAACCCGTCCGACACTCTTCCGCCTGTTGACGAGCAAAGCGACAAAGTCATACGCCTGCAGCAGCAGGGCTTCCCTGTAATCGACTATCACGTGCACCTCAAAGGCGGTCTCACCAAAGAAATAGCCTGGGGCAGGTCCCTCAACTATGGCATAAACTACGGAGTGGCTCCTAATGCCGGCGAAGGGGGAGACGGCAGAATGTATGCGACAGACGAGGAATTATATGAATATATCGATGATGTGAAACTCTCTCCATTCCTGTACGGCGTGCAGGGCGAGGGCCGGAAATGGATAACCACCGTAAAGCCGGAGACCCTCAGCGCATTTGAATATCTCTTCACGGATGCAATGACCATAGTGGACAAGAAGGGCAAAATCACCCGCCTGTACCACCCAGAGGAGATAAACCTGTACGGAATGAACGAAGAGCAGTACATGGACTACATCGTGGACCAGACAGTGAAGATTCTCACGAACGAGCCAGCAGATTTCTATGCGAACCCGACTTATCTTCCGGATGCGATGCAAAAAGATTACGAAAAGTTGTGGACTCCGGAGCGCGTAGACAAGGTTCTGGACGTGCTTGAGAAATATCACATGGCGCTGGAAATCAACGCCCGTTACCGCATTCCTAGCTTCGACATCATAAAGAGGGCCAAGGCTCGTGGGATAAAGTTCACCTTCGGCACAAACAATATGGGTGCAGACAACCTTGGACGACTGGAATATTGCTTCGAAGCCATCGATTCCTGCGGCCTCACGCCAGACGACATCTGGTTCCCATCCATGAGCATTCGGAGCACCCGCAAAGCTGTGAACTACAACAACTTCTAGCATATAAACGCACGCCATAATCACGATTTCTCGGTGCAGATTGAGAATTTTCAGGCCATAGATTGAGAATTTTTTTGCATCAAATTGAGAATTTTTGCATATTCGCAGAGAGAATAAATCCTCATTCCAACGATGTTCAGACGCAAACAATATGACATATTGATGTCCAGAATCCTGGAACCGAGAGCAACGATTCAAGTTATCTCTGGCTCAAGGCAGATTGGCAAATCTACGATGGTACGGCAAGTCCTTGAAAACAGCCCCGTTCCATATCTTTTAGAGAATGCGGATTCCGTGGATAAATCAAACAGAGGCTGGATCAGCGAGGTCTGGGCGGCAGCAAGGCTCAGGATGCAGAATTTCGGCTACAAGGAGTTTCTGCTAGTAATTGATGAGATTCAGAAAATCGACAACTGGAGCGAGGTAGTCAAGAAAGAGTGGGATGCAGACACATTCCATGACGTGAATCTGAAAGTGGTACTGCTTGGAAGCTCTCGCCTCCTTATCAAAGATGGACTCACGGAATCGCTGGCAGGACGCTTTGAACTCATCCGCATGCCACACTGGAACTTCCCTGAAATGAAGGAGGCTTTCGGATTCAGCCTTAATGAATATGTCTTTTTCGGTGGCTACCCTGGAGGAGCCCGATATATCAAAGAAGCTAGGCGATGGAAAAGATATGTCAAGGACAGCATCATAGCTCCTGCTGTCGAGAAAGATGTGATTGGCACAAAGGCTATCCTGAAACCCGAATTGATGCGCCGGCTGATGGAGCTTGGGTGCGAATATTCGGGGAAAGAGCTGTCGCTCAATAAGATACTTGGTCGGCTACAGGATAGCGGAAATGTCACTACTCTTGCAAATTATCTCAACACTCTTGACGAATCGCGGCTCCTTTGCGGCTTGCAGAAATATTCTGTAGACAATGCAAGAAAATATAATTCCGTGCCCAAACTGATGGTTTACAACACAGCCCTGCTGAGCGCACTCTCAGATGACAGCTACGAAGACGTGTTTCTCTCTCCGAAAATTCTCGGAAGATGGATGGAAAGTGCCGTGGGGGCTCACCTTCTGAATCTTGCGGATGAGTGGGGCTATAAAATATTCTATTGGCGCGATGGAAAAAACGAGGTTGACTTCGTGGTGGCAGACAACCACAAGTGTTTAGCGATTGAAGTCAAAAGCGGTGCTAACTCGTTCAACAAAGGCATGTCTGTATTCAGAGAAAAGTTCCATCCTGACCTTGCGTTCACGGTTGGCACCGATGGAGCCATGTCCATTGAGGAATTCCTCTCTACCGACCTCAGGAAACTGATGGAATCGACTTGACGCACGAATCATTTTATTAATAGTGAGAGTTTATAACTTAATAATATTCAAGGCTTGGAAGCTACTGCTGGCCGCCTTTTTCTCGCTGATATCCCTGACTGCCTATGCCGAAGCGCCGATAGTCGTGGACACGATTCTTGCGTGCGACACCGTAAAGGCTAAATTCACGGACAGCAAGTCAGACATCATACGGAAAATAATGGCCTTTTCGAGCTCCGTGAATGGAAGAACCCAGGAGCAGAGAAGCGACGTCTACGTGAAGTGGTTGATACACACGGAAAATCGCAACAGCATAATGAGGCTCATACCTACCCTTTACGAAATTTCTAAAGAGAATCCGGACTACATCAAGGAATATTACGGGACGGTCTGGTTCAATGATGTCACTGCGAAAAAAGAGGTCAGGAGGGCGGTGAAAAGCACTATTCCCATAAAAGACGAAGCTATGCCGCCTGTGATAGAAATGTACACTCCGGACATATATTCAAAGACTATATTCAAGAGCAACGTGCTTTCGCCTTTCAACATGACGAACAAAAAATACTACAGATATAAGATCACGGAGAAGACCGACAGCACAGCACGAGTAATTTTCAAGCCTAAAGTAACGAACGCTCAGTTCGTAAAGGGTGAGGCTGTGACTGATAGGAACACCGGCAGGATATTGAGAGCCAATTTCGTAGGAGAGTACGACTTGTTCTCTTTCAACATCCGGATGACAATGAACGACTCCATTCCCTTGCTGCCGGTCAATAGTCAGATCCTGGTGAATTTCAGCTTCATGGGCAACAGGCTGAACGCAAAAATATCCTGCTTGTTCTTCAAGCCGAATGACTTCCAGCAAGAGCCCAATGTGGAGTATTCATTGGACGACCTTAGGCCAAGTCCGCTTTCCGATGAAGAAAAAGCTATCTACGCCAGGTACGATTCCCTTCAAAACGTGAAGCCAGCCAGAATGAAAGACAAGATAGAGAACAAGATTTACAAGAAGGCTTGGAACACCGCTCAGCAGGCTCTCGTGAACAGCTTCACCACCGACCTAGGGGCCAAAGATAACCTGTCCGTGAAATTCTCTCCGCTCCTAAACCCAAGCTACCTGAACTATTCCCACAGCAAGGGCCTCAGTTACAGGTACGACATTCGCGGGAAATATTTGATCGACGACAATTCAGACTTCCATTTCCTGGTCAGGATGGGATACATGTTTTCAAAGAAGCAGTTCTTCTTCGATGCCCCATTCTCCTATGCTTTCGATGTAGCACGGCATGGCACGATAGGCTTCACCGTTGGAAACGGAAACCGCATCACGAACTCTTCCGTGCGGGAAATGCTGATTAAAATAAACCCCGACTCGGTTCGTTTCAAGAATATGGACCTGAAATATTACACCGACAATTACTATAAGCTAAATGCTACTTACGACATCACGGATTGGGTCAGCGCAGAGGTTTGCGCAACATACCACAGACGGTCGCCCGTGGATAAAAAGGAATTCGAAGAGGCAGGGCAGCCAACGGTTTACAAGACTTTCGCCCCTAGCCTGGAACTCACTTTCAAACCATTCAAAGAGAAGGGGCCGGTGCTGACTCTTGACTATGAAAGAGGCATCAAGGGAGTGATGAAATCGGGGATTGAATATGAGAAATTCGAGGGCGACATGAGCTGGATCAAGAATTTCAGCAATGTAAGCTCCCTGTCAATGAGGGTAGGAGGTGGGCTTTACACCGACAAGAGCCAGGACATTTACTTCCTGGACTATTCGAATTTCCGAGAGAATAATCTTCCAGGTGGCTGGAACGATGACTGGAGCGGCGAATTCCAGCTGTTGAATCCGGCATGGTACAACGTCTCTAAATATTACTATCGGTCGAACATGACCTTAGAGCAGCCGATGATGATTTCTTACATGATTCCGTTTTTCAGCAAAATGATCGAAAAAGAACGTTTCTACGTCAACTTCCTTCTCACCGACAGAATCCATCCCTACGCTGAATATGGCTACGCATTCACCAACCGCCTGTTTTCTCTAGGAATATATCTTTCCACGAAAAACTGGAAATATCAGGCCCTTGGCTTCCGTTTCTCCGTCGAGCTCTTCGGCAGATGGAAATAGCCAACCTATCGGCCCAGCCTTCATTCAAAATATTCAGGGAAAGCCTCCTTCAGCGACGGTTCTGCAATCTCCTTGAGCGGCATCATCACGAACGGCCGATTCTCAATGTCTTTGTGCGGAATAATAAGTCTTTCATTATCAATGCGTTCATTCCCGTAGAAAAGAATATCTATGTCTATTATCCTGGAATGGTATATTCTTTTGCCATCAGCATCATATTCAGGCCCATCCGTCCTTCCCATCGCACTTTCAATTGCCTTCACCTTATCCAGCACGTCCATCGCACCTCCAGCCGAGCTTGAAGTCCGATACAGCACTGCCGCATTGAGGAACCGCCCTCCTACGAAGCCCATCGGCTCAGTCTCAATGAGCTCAGAAAGAGCCACGAAATGCCCCCCAAACGCCTCATCCATGCGATGAAGCGCCTCCATGATGTTCTTTTTCCTATCCCCGATGTTGCTCCCGAGGGAGAAATATATGTTCACCGTTGCCATGCCATCTTGATTTTCCACTACCGGCCTTCAGCCAGCAGGATTCCGGCCAAAAATAATGAAATAAAACCAGATTCAGGATAAGTTTATCTGCGAATATGCTATCTTTACGTCCGCCATGATTCTTGGCAACTGGCTTGCCATGAAGGCCATAGGCAACATCAGCAACAAGATTTACAAGCGCATTGTCGCCGCTCTCATGATAGCAGTCTCTTTAATATTGATAATCCAGAATATTCATTGAAAGTGATTATATTTGTATATCAAATATTTACTAGTTATGTCCATTACCCTTATCGTCATCATCGCCATAGTGGCGATTTGCTTGCTTTACATACTCTCCACCCAGCGCCAGCTCGTTTCTTTACAGGAGAAGATGAAGAATGCCATAGGTCAGATAAACGCTCAGCTGAAGACCCGCTGGGATGCCGTCACAGCCTTGGTTGAAATGACGAAGCAATATGACGCTCACGAGCACGACACCCTGATGGATGTCATCGGGCAGCGCAAGATCAGCACGCCAGGCACCGCCGAAGACGTGAACCAGCAGAATGCTGCAGTGAACGACATCCTGGGCAGGCTGAACGTGGTCGTGGAGCGCTATCCGGAGCTGAAGGCGAACGATGTTTTCAACAACAGCATGAATGGCATCAAGCAATACGAGGAAAACGTGCGCCTTTCCAGAATGGTCTATAACGACTGCGTGACCAAACTGAACACAATGGTGCGCCAGTGGCCTTCTTCGATAGTGGCGAACATGCTGCATTTTACTTCCGCTGAATATCTTGCCGAGGATAAGGAGAAATCCGAGATGCCTGGCATCGGCAGCATATTCAATGGTGGAAAGAATTCCTAGATGAAATTTTTCAGGAATATATTCTCGTTGCTTGCGGCTCTCTGCCTCACTGCGACGGCTCTTGCCAGCGAGGTAGACTCAGTGATCATCAGGGTATGCCTGCATGACGACGGCTCTGCCTTGGTCACTGAACGCTGGCAGATTTACGTCACAGGCCAGATCACCGAATGGTACAAAGTGATTGGCAATCTCGGAGACATGGCTGTCGGGGGATTGCAAGTCATAGACGAAGAAGGGCATCAGTTCGTGTCCGAAGGGGACGAATGGGACATAGACCGCAGTCTTGAGGAAAAAGCCGGGCGCTGCGGAATCGTAAGGAAGGAGAATGGCTGTGAGCTCTGCTGGGGGGTAGGGAGTTTCGGCTCTCACGAATTCACCATAACCTATTCCTTGGGTGGCCTCGTTCAGAGTCATGAAGACATGGACGGCTTTAACTTCATGTTCCTTGCACGCGGGCAAAATCCTGCCCCACAGTACTCCGAAGTCAGGATATTCAAGGAAGACACCACATTCAGCAGCGACAATTCGCGAATCTGGGCATTTGGCTTCAATGGCGAGATCAACTTCGAGGACGGAAGCATCGTAGCCCGCAGCAATGAGCCTTTCTCCGAGAAAAACGGACTCATAGTTCTGGCTGGCTTCTCCAAAGGCATATTCTCGCCTGCCGTCGAGGGGAAGGGGACTTTCGATGACTTGCGAGCGAAGGCCTTCAAGGGCAGCAGCTACAAGCAGGAGAGTGGCATAGACTTCTGGAGCCTCATTTTCTATTTGGCAATAGGACTTGGAATACTGGCTGTTATCTATGCCTTCATTGCTGATGCGATCAACCGGCGCAAGCGCCGCAAAGAACTGCTCGGGTGCAAGAATGTCAAAGACGTCCCTTGGTTTCGTTCCGTGCCTGCCGAAGGCAGCCTGCGCAAAGCATTCAACGTCTATAAAACTTTCAAGCCAGACAGCCAAGCCAAGAAGAACCTGATAGCTGCCTATGTGATGCGGCTTTTCTACAAAAAGGCTTTCAGCGTAACTCTGGACAGGAAGGGACGTAAAGTCCTGCAAATAAATGAATATGCCGACTCGTCCGCTGGCTCTGCGATAGATGCCGGTGGAGCGGCGTCCAGCAGCGATGAAAAAGATCTCAGGTGCGAAAAATCTCTCTACGAGATACTGAAAGATGCGGCAGGGGAGAACGGAATCATGGAGAAGAACGAGCTGAAACGCTGGAGCGCCACAGAATCAAACAGCAAGCTGCTGGCGGATTGGGTGGACGATGCCGACGACAAGCTGAGCCTTTGGTCTCTGAAGGCAAAGGAAGTCAGGGAAGTGTTCGGGCTTAAGAATTACCTCCAGGAGTTCACTCTGATCGACGAGAGGGGAGTGGCCGAAGTCCAGCTATGGAACAATTATCTCATCTTCGCCACTCTGTTCGGCATTGCCGACAGGGTCTACAAGGAAATCAAGCACATCTGCCCTGATTACGAGAAGTTGGCGGGGTTGTCCGTGGAAGGGGAGGACTTCGACCTTTCCGATGTCATATTCATGACGCATCTCTATTCCACGAATATGTATGAGTCCGCTTTCCTCAACTCAGTCGAATCCTCGTTATCCGACTCTGGCAGCGGTTTCGGCGGCGGTTCGTCTTTCGGCGGCGGAGGCGGCTTCTCCGGCGGTGGCTTCGGCGGAGGTGGCAGATAAGGGTCTAAAGGGTTCTATCCATTGAGACCAGACATTTCAGGCGGAGGCCGCAGATAGGACCCTTGAATATTGATAATTTAGAATATTCAATGAATATGAAAAAGATTTTTTTAGCGTTGGTTCTGTCATTGTTGGCAGCTGCCTCTTCATTAGCTCAGGGGATTTATGGAAAAGATGTTTTCAAGGCCTCCAATGGCACAACCTTACCTTACCGCTTCCTCGCTCCGAAAGAAATGAAACAAGGCAAGAAATATCCTTTGGTGCTGTTCCTGCATGGGGCGGGCGAAAGGGGATCGGATAATGAAAAGCAGCTGACTCACGGTAGCCAGATGTTCCTGAACCCAGTGAACCGCGAAGAACATCCAGCTTTCGTGCTATTCCCGCAGTGCCCTGAAGACGGCTACTGGGCATATTCCAGCCGCCCCGACTTCGAACATGAAAACATGCCGGCCAACCCTTCTGAAACGCCCCTGATGAAGGCGGTCATGGAACTTGTGGTGAAATATATCAGCTCCGGACAAGTAGACGCTAAACGAATATACGTCATGGGGCTTTCGATGGGCGGAATGGCGACATACGACCTAATCGCCCGCTACCCTGATTTCTTCGCAGCAGCCATTCCTATCTGCGGCGCAATAAACGTTGATCGCTTCACCCATAAGCCATCTTTCAATATAAGAATATATCACGGCGACGCCGATGCGACCGTGCCAGTGAACTGCTCCAGAAGCGCCTATCTTAAACTAAAGAGTCTCGGCGCCAAGGTAGAGTATAAGGAATATATCGCCTGCGGCCACGGCTCCTGGACTCCCGCCTTCAACGAACCCGACTTCATGACCTGGTTATTCAAGCAGCACCGCTAGGCCAGCAAGATGGTTTGGCCTACGCAGGCCAATCTGAAGTAGATGAATTCCGGGGCAAGCCCGGATGACGTGGGAGAAGCAAGCCTAGATTCCGGTTCAAGCCCAGATGACGTGGGAAATAATGAACACGACTCCCTACACATCACCCTGCACGATTCACCACGCCATCCTGAACGACCCACCACGTCATCCTGCACGACCCACCACGCCATCCTGAACGACTCATCACGTCATCCTGCACGACCCACCACGTCATCCTGCACGACCCACCACGTCATCCTGCACGACCCACCACGTCATCCTGCACTTGATTCAGGATCTGTTCTTCGTGTACCTAGACTCCGAATCGTGTCAGGAATGACGGAATGGAAATAGTCGGCAACACTGAAATGCAACACAACGCACAGAATGCAGTTAACCGCTACCAACCCATATTTTAGGGATTGTCGTTTAATGTTTTCAATTTGAGCGAGGCAGCGACTTGTCCCATCCGTTTTCTGCGTTCAGCTCATCAAATTTACGTTTTTATATCTC
>ONBM01000085.1 GCA_900316045.1 uncultured Bacteroidales bacterium
AAGAGGTTCCTCCATGGTGACAAGCGAGTCAGCGCCCTCGATGATGTAGCTGGCATCGTTCATGACATCGCCTGAATAGTAAACATGAAGCTTGAATGTGCCGAAATCGTACGTTTCGATTTTTGACTGTGCCATAATTGTTAAATTTAAAAGAATAGTCAATAGAGCAAAAATCTTTTTCATATTAATAGTTTCTTTTAGTTACTTTCTTTCTTTTCAGCAGCAAAGATAAACCGAACATGTTGCCGAAACAAGAAGGCACTTAAAAATCAGCCGCTCACATTTTGGTTATTATAAATGATTATCAACAAGATAAATCTTCAAAATTTTTCTGTTGCAATAATAATCAATGCGGCAAGGAATTATTTTTATATAGGATTCAAAGCAGCACAGGTGACATAACCAAAAAAAATGGTTATTTTTGCCGAAAATATATTGTTCCCCAGTTACCAAAGGCAATAACGTTTTTAAACGAACAAACAAATAATCATGAAAAAAAATCTTTTAGTCATCGCATTGGCGAGCGCGAGCGTATCGAGCGTATTAGCGTTTTACTCATGCTCGAATGAAGAAACAACGCCTCCGACCGTAACTATCTCGTCTCCTTCAGAAGGCAGCAACCTGAATGTCTATGCTCCTTTCACTGTAAAGGCAGAAGGAGAGGCCGGATCAGGAGAAATATCAAAAGTTACGCTTACCATAGGGACACAGGTAATCCCTGGCATTACGACCCTTCCTTTCGAATACGAAGTTCCTGCAGAAACGTTCCCTGTGGGTTCTTATACCATTACTGTAGAAGTCGAGAACAGCAAAGGCTTGGCAGCGAAGGACATGAAGTCTTTCACCCTATCCGACCAGAACGTCGCTCCAACATGCTCTCTTTCTTCAGACGTCGCCGGCAAGGAAATCGAGCCAGAAGATGTCGTCACGCTGAAAGGCGAGGCCTCTGACCAAGATGGATCAATCGCTTCAGTAGTCCTGAAGATTAATGGCAAGGCTGTAGATGCGGTAACTTCAGTTCCTTTTGAATACGAACTTTCTGCGGAAGAGAAAACCGAAGGCGAAGTCAAAGCCAGCCTTGAAGTGACTGACAACAATGGAAAGACTGCCTCTTCTGAGTTTTCATTCACGGTTCTCGGGCGTATCCGCTCATTCACGGATCCACGTGACAATCGCACCTACAGGACAGTAAAGATAGGCAAGCAGCTGTGGTTCGCACAGGATCTGGCATATCTTCCATCCGTGAATGCAAAGGACGATTACTCCAAGACAGAAGCGAAATACTACGTGTACGATTACAACGGCACCGATGTCGACGCCGCGAAAGCCACTGATCATTACAAGAATTACGGAGTTCTCTACAACTGGCATGCAGTTGGCGGATCCGATGATTTCACGACAGACAACACGGTGGGGAAACAAGGCCCATGCCCTGAGGGATGGCACGTCCCGGCATATGCAGAATGGGACACTCTCTTCAACTACGTAAGAAAAAGGATTCCCGAAAGCGAATCTGCCACTTACTGGGATGGATCGACGGTCTACAATGTCAACGGACATCTCCGCACCAAGACAGGCTGGAAAACTTCTTCCGACACCGACTTCCCTCAGCTTGAGAAAGGTGGATTTGACACCTATGATTTCTCTGCGACGGTAACCGGCTGCTATTATCCAGGAAACGGATTCTATTATGGTCCATCGACCAGCAGGAATGACACCGCCACCTATTGGACCCAGCATTTTGCGCCATACTCCCCTTCCAATCCTGGAGGCATGACAGTGTCAATTAATAGCTATAGGTACGAACCTAGCAGCAGCAAGGGCACAGACACGAGCAGGGCACACGCCGTAAGATGCATAAAAGACTAGGCAACGATGAAGAATTCTTTTATACTGCTAGATTTCTGTCTGGCTCTCGCAGCAGTTTCCTGTTCTAACGAGTCAGAAAAGATAAATACGGCGCCTGCATGCCAGATTACCTCTCCCTCAGATGGTGCAATGGTGACAAAGCCAGGCACGCTCGTGATAACCGGTGAGATTAAAGATGCTGAGGATAATGTCGTTTCGGCAAGCCTGAGCGTCAATGGCAAAATCGTTAAAGAGAATCTGGAACTACCTTCCTTTTCATTTACTCTTTCTCTAGACGAAATCGAGAGAGGAGAATGCACCATTGCACTAGAGGCCAAGGACGATGAAGGCTTGAGTGGCCAGAGTGAAGTGAAGATCGGGCTTAAGGATGAAAACGCCTCAGCTCTTCTCATCAATGGAAGCTCTGACAATGTGGAAATCGGATACGATGGAGGCGAGCGGACTTTGGACATAGATGTTGACGGAGACTGGACGCTTTCAAGCAATGGCATTGTCTACGGACAATCTGGTTCAAATGGCAACTGGGGGTCAATAAGCAAAGTGAAAGGATCAGGAAAGGCATCCATCCCTATCAAAGTCGAGGCTGCCGACTTTTTCGTCGACAAGACATTCTGGATTTCAGTCGATTCCAAATATGCAAAAGGCACGATTGATTTCGTTCAGAAAGGAAGTCCTGATTTTCTCAATTTCATAGAAGACCCGAACCTCAAGCTTGCCGCATCGGTTTCTTTCTCGATTTATGGAATTGACAGGAACGAAGACAATGCCATCTCTGCCTATGAAGTAAAATATGAATACCCCGACAATCAACCTTATGGGATCGATGCCGGATCATACTCCATAAAGAGCGCTAAAGGCATAGAATATTTCCCGCAGCTAAAACATCTGGATTTGAATATGAATCCTGATCTTAAAGAATTGGACCTTAGCGGGAATCCGAAGCTAGCAAGCCTTCATTTACAAGGATGCACAAGCTTGGATAATCTTGACATCAGCAAAAATCAGGAACTCATTGAACTTGGATTGAACTATTCTCTGTTCATCAAAATCAAGCCGCAGATTGACAAGATCAAATCACAAATCCACACAATCGGCGCATTCGATCGCAAGGAATGGGAAAACTCCGTTCTTGATCTCTCAGGCTACGCAAACCTCCAGAGACTTTACGTCAATGGCAACAATCTGACTGAAATAAAGTTGACGGGATGCAATCTGCTTTGGCGACTGGTTGCGATGGACAACGACTTGACCGAGCTGGACCTTAGCGAAGTGGACAGGAATCCATTGAACACATACGTATTCACAGGAAACCCGAACCTTAAGACCGTCTACGTCTGGCAAGGCTTCAAGACAGACTATTATGATCTCTTCTCATATGACAAAGACCATGAGATAAAATTCGTCGAAAAGTAATTTCACCGAATAATTCATAATCATTGAACCGGATGACATCGCCGAATAATGATTCCCCGTGTCATCCGGCTCATCGTTTCTTCTGATTCTGCTAGGGATTTATCGAAAATTTAGATAAATTTACCGAGAATCACATAATCATAACATTTATGGCATTGATGATAATCGAGCTGCTGATAGTGCTAGGTGCCCTGTACGTGGGATCGAGGTACGGCAGCCTCGCTCTCGGAGCGATTTCAGGAATAGGTTTGGCAATCCTGGTGTTCGGCTTCGGAATGAAGCCAGGCACTCCGCCCACCGACGTCATCTACATCATAATCGCCGCAGTTACCTGCGCAGGAACGCTCCAGGCATCGGGCGGCATGGACTGGATGATCCAGGTGGCCGAAAAGATGCTTAGGAAGCACCCAGATCACATCACGTTCCTGGCACCTCTGTGCACATTCTTCCTCACGGTGCTAGTCGGAACCGGCCACGTGGTCTACACCATAATGCCAATCATCTGCGACATCGCCCTGAAGAAAGGAATACGCCCGGAAAGGCCTTGCGCCGTTGCCTCAGTGGCATCTCAGGTGGGCATCACCTGCTCCCCTATCGCCGCAGCAGTGGTGGCATTCATGACGATTTCCAACAGCAACGGCTACATGGTCACGATTCCTCAAATCCTGTTGGTGACCATTCCTGCCTGCATAATAGGAATATTCTGCGCCTCGCTATGTTCCTACCATCGCGGCAAGGACCTGGACAAAGATTCAGAATTCCAGAAGCGGGACGCTGACCCACAGATGCATGAATACATGTATGGTTCAAGCGCCACGACTCTCGATAAAGTAATCACACGATCTGCAAAAGCCTCGGTATATGTCTTTCTCGCAGCATTGCTGGTAATAGTTTGCTTCGCATTCTGCCAGATTTTCCATGTCACTAAAGATGACGAGAGCGTCACGCTGGCTACGGCGATGGGCATTCCCAAAATGAATCTCATCATCCAAATCATAATGCTCACCGCAGCGGCGCTGAACATAATGTTCTGCAAGGCCGATCCGAAAAAAGCCGTCGGTGGCGCCGTGTGGCAGTCTGGCATGGTCGCAGTCGTGGCAATATTCGGAATAGCATGGCTTGCCGACACTTTCTTCGGAAACTATCTTGAAGAAATGAAGACAGCCCTCTCCGGCATAGTGAGCCAGTATCCTTGGTCCATCGCCTTCGTGTTTTTCCTCGTGTCCGTCCTCATAAACTCGCAAGGGGCCGTCGTAGTGGCGATGCTGCCGCTGGCATATTCATTGGGCATACCTGGCCCAGTGCTGCTTGGAGTCCTGCCGAGCGTCTATGGCTATTTCTTCATCCCCAACTACCCTTCCGACATTGCCACAGTCAATTTCGACCGCTCAGGCACCACCGTCATCGGCAAGTATCTGCTGAACCACAGCTTCATGATGCCAGGACTGGTAAGCGTCTGCGTTTCCACGATCGTCGGCTACCTGATCACCTGCGTCCTCTTCCCAGGTTATTTTGCCGGATTCATGCAGTAGCCCATCGAAATCCAGACAAGCGAAAAACGCCAAAGTGGCTTGAGGAAGGCTATTTAATAGCATGATTTTTATTATATTTGTCAAAATATATTAAAGAATTATGGCAAAAGAAATAAAGTTTTCCCTGGTGTACAGGGACATGTGGCAATCCTCCGGTAAATATGTCCCAAGGGTGGATCAGCTGGTGAGAGTGGCGCCAGCAATCATAGACATGGGCTGTTTCGACCGCGTGGAAACTAACGGAGGCGCATTCGAGCAAGTGAACCTGCTTTTCGGAGAGAATCCTAACGTGGCTGTCCGCAAATGGACGGCTCCTTTCCACAAGGCGGGCATTCAGACCCACATGCTGGAAAGGGGACTGAATGCACTCAGAATGAACCCAGTGCCAGCCGACGTAAGGGAGCTGATGTTCAAGGTGAAGAAAAAACAAGGCACCGACATCGCTCGTTCCTTCTGCGGCCTCAACGATCACAGGAACCTCAGACGTTCGGTCGAATTCGCCAAGAAGGGAGGAATGATTTCTCAGGCTGCGCTCTCGATCACTAATTCACCGGTCCACACGGTTGAATACTACATGGGAGTCGTAGACAAGGTAGTGGAATATGGCGCCGATGAAATCTGCCTCAAAGACATGGCAGGAGTAGGCCGCCCGACCTTCCTCGCTCAGCTGGTGCACGACATAAAGAAAAAATACCCTGACATTCTGGTTCAATACCATGGTCACACAGGACCAGGATTCTCTCCTGCCTCGATGCTGGAAGTAGCCCGCGCAGGAGCAGACTACCTGGATGTCGCGGTAGAGCCTCTCGCATGGGGTAAGGTTCACCCAGACGTGATAACGATCCGTGAGATGATGAAGGCCGACGGCTTCCTGGTGAAAGACATCAACATGGATGCCTACATGGAAGTTCGAAGGCTCACTCAGGAGTTCATCGACGATTTCCTCGGCTACTGGATCAATCCATCGAACAAAATCATGAGTTCCTTGTTGGTAGGCTGCGGCCTGCCTGGCGGAATGATGGGTTCGATGATGTCCGACCTGAAAGGATTCCAGGGTGCGATCAATGCTGCCGAAAGAGCCCATGGCCGTCCGGAAATCAGTCTTGACACCCTGATGGTGAAGCTGTTCGACGAGGTTCAGTACGTATGGCCTAAGCTTGGCTATCCGCCACTCGTGACGCCATTCAGCCAGTATGTCAAGAACACGGCGCTCATGAATCTTCTCGGCTCCCTGAACGGCAAGCCTAGGTGGTCCACCATCGACAAAGACACTTGGGCGATGATACTTGGCAAGTGCGGCAAGCTGCCTGGGCCTCTGGCTCCGGAGATAGTCGAACTGGCTAAGCAGAAAGGCTTGGAGTTCTACGATGGAGACCCTCAGGACATGTACCCTGACGAGCTGCCGAAGTTCCGCCAGATGATGAAGGAAGAGGGCTGGGATGAGGGTCAGGACGAGGAGGAACTCTTCGAATTCGCCATGCACGAGAACCAGTATCGCGACTACAAGAATGGCAAGGCGAAGGAGCGTTTCAACGCTGAGCTGGCAGACCTGAAGGCAAAGGCACACGCTCCAATCAAGGTCGAGCGTCCTATCGTCGAGATGCCGAAATTCGATGTCAATGAATATGCCAAGCGCTATCCTCACGCCATTCCAGTACAGGCTCCGGCGAAGGGTCAGCTTCTATGGCAGGTAGACGTGAATGACGATTCCGCCGCCCCTATCGCCGGCACCGAGGTGAAAGCCGGAATGGGCATGGGCTTCGTCCAGACATATTACGGAATGGAAGAACTCATTCCTGCGGTGGATGGCCGCGTGGTAGCCACCCTCGGCAAGCAAGGCGACAAAGTAGAGAAAGGCGAAATCGTAGCCTTTATTGAAGGCGCGGCTGACTCAGCAACGAAATAGGCTCGATGCAAATCGAGCGACATCCTTTCGAGCCATTTCTCCCCGGCAACGCCAAAGTGCTGATGCTGGGGAGTTTTCCGCCTCAGGAAAAGAGGTGGAGCATGAGATTCTATTACCCGAATTTCATGAATGACATGTGGAGGATCCTCGGCCTGGCGTTTTTCGGAGATAAAAACAGATTCGTAGATGCCAAAGCAAAGAAGTTCAGGCTAGATGACATAATCCAATTCTGTTCAGCCAAAGGCATAGCCTTATACGACACTGCGACGGCGATCAGAAGGCTGAAAGACAATGCTTCGGACAAGTTTCTGGAAGTAGTGGAGCCGACGGATGTGCCTGCGCTGCTTCGGCATGTTCCCGAATGCAAGGCCATCGCCGTGACAGGGGAGAAGGCCGCAGCCACGCTTTGCGCAACATTCGGCGCCACTCAGCCAAGGACTGGGGAATATTCAGAATTCACGTTTGAAGGGCGCGCCATGCGACTCTACCGCATGCCCTCATCCTCAAGAGCCTACCCGCTCCAGCTCCAGCAGAAAGCGACCGCATATCAGAAGATGTTTCAGGAATTGGGAATGACAGATTCTTCCGTCAGTTATTAATTTGAAAGAGGGAATTACGGAAAAAAAAGTTATTTTCTCATCTTTGACACTCTGTTTTTGAGAAATCAAGTCCCCAGACCGCTGCAATGGCGATTTGGGGACTTTTGCGTTCTGGAACTTTGTAGCTATACGT
>ONBM01000053.1 GCA_900316045.1 uncultured Bacteroidales bacterium
GGATAATCAGCATCGCACTCTCTGGCTATCTTCAATGCATCTAAGATAAGTTTCTCTTGACTAACAGTTGCCATAAAATTCATTCCCCTTTATTATTTAGTAAAGATAGTAATTGTTTTCTTTACCGACAAAGATAGAGGGTTAATCCGCTATAATCTGGCAGTCTAATTAATAAAGAGCAATCCCATCCCATCCTGCCAATTTTTGGCGGACATACGTACTAACTTTGCCGCCATGAAAACACGGGAACAAGAACCTGACTACCGCTCTCTGAGCGAAGTCCAGCTCAAATACGAGCTTATCCAACTAGAAAAACGTATCCTTCGTATCACCGGCGACCCGCTCAGCCAGCACTGGCGCAAGTTTTATCGTTGGGCAAGCAACAAAAACGCCGTGGAGAAAGTGGATGAACTGATGCTGGACCGGAGCTATATCCTCGATCTTCTGTTCGAAAAGCATTGTACCCCTTCGGAGGTCGCGCGGCTTGAGCGCATCAATGACCTTCTCAGGGAGATGACTTACCGCACATACAAGCGCACTGCCAGTCTTTTCCGCACGATGCTTGCATCACCGCGCGAGGACTTGGACGATGACCTTAACATTGATGGGTATCTCCTCCCGGAATTCGACCTCCCGTCCAGTATCCTGCGCTTGGAGGATGACGACTACTACGGCTCCGACTTTGTGCGTATGGCCGCAATTCTCCAGGAGACAGAAGAGTACAAGCTCGGCATGGCCCATGCATTCTGCTACCCGCAGCCGGGAGAGAATTACCATGCAGGAATGACGGACAAAGAACTGGGCTGCGATAACATGCTGGATGATGACATCGACAACTGGGCCGAAGCAGGGCTGAACCATGACCGCCTCTCCCACATCAAGTTCTGCCATGCCGTCCACGCCCTGGTGACGCATCTGAACTATAGCATCCCGGATGTACTTCGCATCAACAACTTTAAGATAGAAGTCAAACTCACCCTCCAGCAGTACTCCGACCAGGACCGCAACCGCCTCTGGTGGTGGAGCAAATGCGACTTCCCGCGTTTCAAGGAAGTACTCATGCACGAAGCGGCTTCCAGAGAGAAGGGAATCCCGCTCGAAGACTTCCTCCTCCAACGCTGTCGGGATTATTTCGAGGAATATGCCGATGAGGCATTCTCAGAAGTCGGGATTCAAGACATTAACTGCTACCTAAAGGACGTATTTAAGCGTCTCCGGCACGAATGATTCATAATCCAATCAATTAGAGATAGGTAATAGGAAACAGATACATCGCGCCGATAGATACGTCTGCTTCGCAGCCGTTGAAGAAAAAAGCGGTCACAGTCAGTTCGCTGCGCTGAAGCTCCGCTCACTCACTGTGGTTCCGTCCTCCGGGGCACAGAGCGCCCCTGCGAACTGCACTTATGGCAGCTCCACTGCAAGACTGCAACAGGATGCTCCGGCTGCAGCCTCCCGCATCCTGATTGCAGACTTGCGGTCGTTCCGCGCCCCGGCTTCGCCGGTCAGTATGCGAAGGGCAGCAATAAGATTGAACGGAATCAGTATTCGAAGGGCAGTGCAATGAAGCGGTCAGCCTTCGGCTGGTTTGTCCCCGCCCGGTCGCTTCGCTCCCTACCCGCCCAATAAAGGAAAAGCGGTCAAGAGACTGTGACCGGACAAGCCGGCCAGAGACTCTTGCTGGTTTATCCCCCACCGCCCCTAGGGGCCATAATCGCCCGGGAGCCGCAGTGCCGGTGCGAGCGTCGGTGCCCCGAATCCGCGTACATTAACATAATCCCATCGGGATTGTGTAACAGCCGCCGGCACCGTCAGTGCTCCGCATCAAGGGAGTCGGTAAAACATACTCCCGGAGCCCGCTGAACCGTCCTACAAGGCGTCAGATTACACAATCCGGATTATGTTAAGTACGCTCCGTCAGTGAGTTGCGAATGCCCTACCTCCGAACTCCCGGGCGAGGCGGCGGCAGGAGAGGGCCTGGCGGCAGTGGTCGGGTTGCACCCGGCCCTTTGCCAGCCCCGCGCCGGGCAGAGGAATCGGGGCCCCAATTTCCCCAATTCCTCTACCTCGGCGCCGTCACGCATAGCCATAGTGCTTCTCGACCGGCATCTCCCGCATTCGGCGTCCAAGCAGTGCGAGCATCCTGCCGCCTTACGCAGCTCCGCTGCTGGGTCGTTCCAGGCCGTGACTCCTCTTCCTCCGCAAGCTCCGTCAGAAGAGTCCCGTCCCTCCACTCCTCGGTAAGCCTTCGGCTTGTTTATACCTGGCCGCTATTCCTCCACACCTCCGCCGGGGTAAACCCCGCCGGAAGTGTTCCGGGCGTCCAGGAGGCAGCCCCGGAAGTGTTCCGGGCGTCCAGGAGGCAGCCCGATGGGCTGCTGGCGCAGACAGTGTCGGAACAAGTCCGCCACAGACTGCGCCGGTGCCCCCGCATCAGCGATGTTGGCGTCATACTTCTATTCGAAGGTCAGTGCCAGTTCGCGAAGACCGTCGTACCCCGCGCCAACGTCAGTACTGCGCTCACAAAGTGGGCCGTCCCGGCCCAGGCCACGGAGGGAGTCTGCCCACCCGCAGCGCCGGTCTTTGTCGGGGTCTGGGAGCCTAAGGTCTCCCAGCCCTTGCACCGCCAAAGCCCGCCGCATCCCCACACTGCCAGACACCCTCCGTGGCCACGCTCCACTCGCTTCGCTCGTTCCGCGCCCTATGGCACTGGCAGACTCACAACCGCCGCACAAGGCCCCCGCCACAATCCTCGCGTCTGTGAGACTGCCAGCACCATAGGCCATCCAGGTACTCACGCCCAAACCTCATCACGACCTCGACCGGCATCACCCGCCCGAAGGACGGCAAAAGGGTTTATATATACACCAAAGGAGGCAGCGGCTAACGCCGCTGCAGGTTGTTATCAAGGTGATTGTGACGTTGCCAAGTCTCTGTAAATAAATTTGTTATTGTGCCGGATTTTTAGTAACTTGTATCCAGATCTGAAACAAGATACCTTATGGAGAACCAGTTTGAACTGATGAACGCCCTGATCAATGCAATCACCGACGCCGTGACCACCTACGCCGGCGAGGTTGAAATGTGGGACGGGACACCTGTACTGCTTGTTAATGAAGAGGAAAGGGAGGCGACCATCGACCTTCCCGGAAGTCGGCCCGGCTGGGAGGAGTTCTCCCTGGAGGAACTTGTCTGCGAGAGTGAAGATGGAACTCTCGAGCCCGACCACGATGCCATCTATGAACTGGCCAACCAGTTTGTAGACCTTCGACAGCGTTGATTGAATTCATTTACCAACTACGGCCCAGCCATTGCCCTGCTTAAGACTTGTAAACCGGGCTCCGGCTCCTGCCATAACACCGCTTGCCACTGTGCCACGTTTTTATCCGGATATTCTCATAGGCGATTGCTGGGCTTCCCTCGGCGATAAGACCTTCTATCACCGGAACGGCAAGTGTTACTACCGCAAGAAGGCCTCGCCGGTGTTCCCGGGTACTGACGGCCAACTGGATCAGGGGGCGCTCCATCACCGTGCCCTGGAAGCCTGGCGGAGTCAGCCCCAGGAGATTCAGGCAGTCTGGAACGAGTATGCCCAGAGCGTCCCCAGCCAGCGGATGCCTTATGATCCGGGGACGTCAATATCCGGATACAACCTGTTCGTCTCTGCCTATCATGGTTTTGCCCAATTGGGGAATGAGCACGTACCTGTTCCTCAGCGCAAAGGGCTGTTCCCGGTGTTCCATCTGGACTTTGTGTCGGCCACGGTCGTAAACTCGGCCAACCTTCTGTTGAAGTTCCGTTCGACATCCAGCGAGAATGCCGGTGCATCACGTTACCATTATTTATTGAAACTCCAGTTGGAGCGCCCGGGCTATGGCAAGAATCCTGGACTGATGCGCAATTTCCTCGCCCTGCCAGGATCTTCCGGTGATGGGGCGGAAATATCGTTTCTCATCAGAGATTACCGCCGGATCTGGGGGCACGACCTGCCGGAATTCCAGGCACACTGCAAGTATCTTCTTCTCGACTCCGAGACCGGTTACCGGTGCAGATTCAAAGAAAAATCTTTCCAATTTTCTTACGGATTTTAGCGGTTGTTTATAGGTATTTACACTTTAAATAAAAAGTCGTAACTACTTGTAAATCATTGAAAAAGTTTTTGTATATTTGTTACAGGAAGAATGCAAATTCGACTTGAAACTTAACCTATACTTAAACTTTTATGATAGCGCTTCCTTCCATTGCTTTCGGGGGCTTTTCTGGGTCGGCAAAGGGTGTTACGGCTCGCCAAGTAGGCGGCCGTAGCATCCTTTCCGTTCGGACTTGGCCAACTGGAGCCACTACCAATGCCCAGGTAGCCCGCCGCGCCTCTCTGTCGAAAATCTCCAAATCCTGGAAGCTTCTCACCTCCGACCAAATGCACGACTGGGACCGGCTGGCAGAACACGCCAGCGGAGTCTCCGTATTTGGCAAGAAGGCTGAGATTTCAGGAATGAACCTCTACATCCGCCTCAATGTCAACAGGGCAATGGCAGGCGAGGCGCTTCTTTCTACGGCTCCGGAGTCCACGGTGGCCGTTCCCAACGTCGAATACTCCCAGATCTCAGTCACTCCCGAACTGGTGACCATCACCGGCATCAAGCACCAGGCCAGTCCATACAAGCTGGTTGTGAAGATGTCTGCAGGCCAGTCCGCTGGTATCTCCAACGGCTGGAGCAAGACGGTCATCATCACTCCTGGCATCGAGGATGACTGGGGAGAGGCAGACGTGACCACCCTTTACCTGAAGACCATCGGCGTGGAGCCGGTGCCCGGCCAGAAGGTGTTTGTTGAGTCCTACTGGATGGATACCTCCAACGGTTTTGCCGGCCAGCCCATTCAGGACTTCGTCATCGTTACCGGCGAGGCTCCTTACCAACGCCGTGTCAAGGCTACGATGGATAATCTCGATCCAAACGAGGAAAGCCACGTCTCTTCACTGGATGTGGACTTCTCTACCGGCGCTCCCGTAGCCGAGTTCAACGCAATGTGTCTGGGTCACAGCAATGTTGCTTCTTCTGAGGTTTATCTGGACCAGCAACTGCCTGCAGAACTGATTGGTACCGGCATCTGTCTGGGCCGCGGAAACGGCGCTGACGGCAAGATTATCCCGCAGTCCTATCTGGTCTATATCCGCAACTACGGCGGCAAAGCTGAGATGACTTTCGCCCACCGAGGCGGCTACTACGTGAAACCTACGGAATGCTTCGGCTCAGGCATCATCTACTAATCCCCCTTCTCAACGACTATGTTCAACAGTATTGGAAATAACTTCGGTGCCGGCCAGATCTCCTTCAAGGATTACCAGGCAGAAAACTACGTGGTCCTGAATTCCAAGTTCAGTTTTGACCCTACGAATGCCGACTATCAGGCCTGCGACCAGCTGGAAATCTACGTTCCGGATCTGACCATCGACCGCAGCGCTGTGGGCGGTGTCTTCATCCGCTTTGTTGAGGATTACCACTACTCCTGGGGTGATTCCGTGTATGATGGCGGCACGGTGCTCAAGTCCTGGATCAAGGACAAGAACACCATCGTCATCGAGAAGCAGCCCTGGTTCGACGAGAACGGCCCGCTCATCATCTATATCGTCACGCTCTACCCGCAGCTGAATCAGGGCAGCGATACCATCAAGAGCACCATGCAGCGCCTTACGATGACCACGGAGGGCAATTACCTCCGCTTCGGCTACGAGACTCTGGGAGGTCCTCATGGAAGAGCTGCCCTCGGATATCACGGCTGATGTCCCCATTTGTGGTGGCGGTAACCAGATGCATCCCAACTGCGACGGCATGGCGGAAGCCCATATCGAGAACCGAGTGCTCAGCAACCAGCGCCGTGTGATGGGATTCTTCGATACGGCTCATGATCCGTTCGTATACGCTTTTCTGGTTCGTGACAACAATGCTTAATGACTATGGCCCAGAAGAAGAAAATAGAACTCACGCGCCTGCAGGGCATCATTGCTGTGGCCAGCTTCAGCAGTGGCGTCATCATCGCTTCCGTGTGCCTCTTCTTCATCCCGCCGCTGGGAGAGATTGCCAGCTCTGCTGTGAGTATCGTCAGTGAACTGCTTGTGCTGTGTGGAGCCATCCTTGGCGTGAAAGCCAGCTATGATGTCAAGTTCCGGAAGTTCGAGGCAGAACTCCGGGAGGTCATTGAAAACGAGAAACAACCTACAACCTAACCTATGAACCGCTTCGTGCCACTGTTCCTGCTCCTCGCTGCCACCTCGTGCGGCTCTCTCCGGAGAGTCGCCGAGGTTGACAGCACCCGCGTGGAAGTCAGGACCGAAGTGAAAACCATTCACGACACCGCCTGGATGGAACTGCCGGTCATTGTGGAAAGAGTGGCCACACTGGACACTGCCTCTGTTCTGGAGAACAAATACGCCCGTTCAGAGGCTTCTGTGTCCGGCGGAATTCTTTCTCATTCGCTGGAGACCAAGCCGGTCAAGCAGCCGGTGGCCGTCGAGAGCCGGGAAATCGTCCGCGATTCCATCGTCTTCCGTGATAGAGTTATCCAGGAAGACATCTACATCGAGAAGCAGCTGAACGGCTGGCAGAAGTTCCGTCTTAGGCTGGGTGATGTGTCCCTTATTCTGATTGCTATCGCAATACTATACCTTTTGTTCAACAAACTTAACCTTTTCAAACTATGAAGTACATTCCTTCTATCGCGTTCGAAGAGATGTCCGGTAGCGCCAAGGGCGTGACCGCGGCCAAGATGAAAGGCCGTAAGTACATCAAGAACCGTGGTTACGGCAGCGGCATCCGCACCAGTGACCAGGCAAAGGTCAAGGGCGTCTTCAAGATGCTCACGACCAAGTGGAAGAGTTTGACCAACGAGCAGATCCTCGCCTGGAACAAACTCGCACTCTCTCAGGAAGGCCGTTCCGTCCTCGGAACCAAGGCCAAGATCTCCGGTGCCAACCTGTTCACCCGTCTGAACTTCTGGGTTGTCACCTGCGGCGGCCAGGTGATGGTCACCCCTCCGAGCCTCGTTGGCGTGGAATCTCCGTCCACCGCGACCGTGGTCTGCACCAACCAGGCATTCACCTTCAAGCTCGACGAGGCCCTGGCCGACAACGGCGGCATCTTCCTCGTGATCGAGGCCTCCGAAGGCCAGAGCAACGGTGTATCCCGCGCTCATGCAAAGGCCACCCAGATCAAGATGGTCGAAGAGCCGACCGATGCCGCAATCGACATCAAGACCGACTACGAGACCAAGAACGGTGCCCTCAGCGCTGCTGCTCCGAAGGTCTTCTTCCGCTACTTCCTCGTCAACAGCTCGACCGGAGAGCGCTCCGTCTCGATGCTGGCCGAGGCCAAGTACACCGTCGTGAACGGTGGTTAACCGACGCGGAAGCTCCGCTTCTCTTCCAGGATTGCCCCGGAGTCGAAAGGACATCCGGGGCTTTCGCTCTTCGGGAAATCAAAGATTTTCGCTACCTTTGTATTTTGTATGAGGCCTGCCGCAGGTGGCTGTAGCGAAAAAAGTGAAGATAATTGGCCTTCAAAACATTAAGTTCATTGACTGCAAAGTTGAAGTTACGAGGTTTTAACCCACCTGAATAAGGGCAAAACACCGTAAAAATACGCAAGTAACTTACAAATTTTTGATTGCACTTTTGGCTGATATTGTCCAAAATCCTGTTACCAGTTTGTTACTTCGCAGTCAAAAATCGGTCAAAAAGACCACTTAAAACATTGATTTAACGAAAGTTATGGCTGAATCTAACTTCATAGACTACGTCAAGATTCACTGTGCCTCGGGACATGGTGGAGCTGGCTCGGTTCACCTTTACAGGGCGAAATACATCGCTAAAGGCGGACCTGACGGAGGCGACGGCGGTCGAGGAGGGCATATCATATTAAAAGCCAATCCTCAGCTGTGGACGCTCATACATCTGAAGTATCGCAAGCATGTCAAGGCCGAGGATGGTGGAAAAGGTGAAGGCGGATTAAGAACAGGCAAGAACGGCAAGGACGTTATCTTGGAAGTACCAGTTGGCACGGTGGCGAAGGATGCAGAGACTGGCGAAGTCTTATTCGAGCTGCTGGAGCCAGGAGAGGAGAAAATCCTTTGCAAGGGTGGCCGCGGAGGGCTTGGAAACAACAATTTCAAGACGCCGACGCTGCAGACTCCGCGTTTCGCTCAGCCAGGCGAAGACGGACAGGAAGGCTGGTATATCCTTGAATTAAAGATTCTTGCCGACGTAGGTCTGGTAGGATTCCCGAATGCAGGGAAATCCACTTTGCTGGCCTCCATCACTTCTGCCAAGCCAAAAATCGCGAATTACGCATTCACTACGCTCGAGCCGAACCTGGGCATCGTGAAATATTACGATGACAAGTCGTTCGTGATGGCAGATATTCCTGGAATAATAGAGGGCGCTCACGAAGGGAAGGGTCTGGGAATACGTTTCCTGCGTCACATTGAAAGGAATTCCGTGCTGCTATTCATGGTTTCCGCCGAAGAAGAGGATATTAATAAAGGCTACGAGACCTTGCTGGATGAGCTCAAAGAATATAATCCTGAGCTGCTCGACAAGGGCAGGGTGCTGGCCGTCACTAAATGTGACCTAATCGATAAGGAGATCGAGGCAGACCTTGCAAAGAGCCTTCCTAAAGACATTCCTCACGTATTCATCTCATCAATTTCGGGCGAAGGCTTGCAGCAATTAAAAGATATATTATGGCAGGAATTGCATTCATAGACTTCATTCAAGGCATCGACGAGGACATAACTCTCTTCATAAACAGCTTTCACTCTGTCGCTTCTGATCAATTCTGGCAGTTCTGCTCCAACAAGATAGCCTGGATTCCGATTTATGTGTTCGCTGTCATATTCCTCATTAAGCACATTGGCTGGAAAAGATCATTGGCCTTCCTTGTCGCAATAGGCCTGGGATTCCTTTTCTGCGACCAGATGGCGAACCTGGTCAAGGATGCCGTGTCCAGGCTGCGTCCGAATTACAGCTATGACGCAACTAAGCAGGGCTTGATAGTTCTTGAGAGCCGCGGAGGCTTCTTCGGGTTCTTCTCCGCCCATGCGGCAAATGCCTTCTGCATAGCCACATGCTATTCCAAAGGACTGAAACATGGGAACTACGAGCATTCGAAGGCAGTATCCGTTGCCGCTTACGCCTGGGCCGCTCTCGTTGCCCTAAGCAGGGTTTTCGTAGGCAAACATTATTTTGGAGATGTTTTGGTTGGCACAGTCATCGGTCTGACAGTCGGCCTGATACTTTCAAATGTAACTGTCCTGATGCTTAAGCGTATTGAAGAAGGATGCTTCAAATTCGGCAAGATGACGAAGGCAAGTCAGTGAGCCTAAAGTTCCGGCACGACTTTCTCCATATGGATGCTGTTAGAACCTTTAATAAGAATGGTGCTTTTCTCAACAGGATGGTTCCTTATATATTGCGCTAGCTCGTCAGAAGTACCGAACAGTTGAACCTTGCGAGAAGCTTTCTCTTCCTCAGCAGCTTTTTTGAATTCATCTCCCACCAAAAAGACTCCTTGAAGATTCATATTCAATAGCCTACGAATGACAGAACGGTGCTCGGCGACAGACTCGTCACCAAGCTCCCTCATGTCCCCAAGCATCACGACCTTCTTTCCTGCAACGATTGTCTCAAGATTGTCCAAGGCTGCATTCATGCTGGTTGGATTGGCATTATAAAAATCTTCTATCAATATATTCTTTGTGGTTCTGGCCATCTGAGAGCGATTATTCGACGGAACAAATTCCTCCACAGCGGAAATCGCATCTTCCAGGCTGACTCCGAAATGCAGTCCGATTGCAAGAGCTGCAGCCACATTATTCGCATTGTAGGCTCCTACCAGATGGGTTTCCATGCCCAGCAAGGTTTCATCTTCGGAATATTCGCCAGGATGCTCTGGAATTGCCATTCGTACGAAAGGATGCTCGGCATCTGAAGGCAGCACCTCTGCACCCCAATAACCGATGCCATATTCAATGATATCCAAACCTCTGCGCTCGCAGGCCATTTCTTTCAATATCGGGTCGTCTGCATTCATGAATATGCTGCCGTGGCGTTCGGCAATATAGTCATACAGCTGTCCCTTGGCCTTTTTCACGCCCTCGAAGCTGCCGAAGCCAAGCAAATGTGCCTTGCCGACGTTAGTAATCAATCCATAGTCTGGCTCGCAGACAGCGACTAGGTGCTTAATGTCGTCTGGGTGGCTAGCCCCCATTTCAATCACCGCCAATTCAGTCTTGTCGTTGATTTTAAGCAGAGAGAGAGGCACTCCGATGTCATTATTCAAGTTGCCCTCTGTGGCTGTCACATTATATTTTTTTGTCAGAACTGATGTGATTAAATTTTTTGTGGTTGTCTTGCCGTTTGTTCCAGTCAGGCCTATCACTGTAAGTCGTTTCCCGTTCACGAAAGTGCGCTCCCTGTGCCAGCGGGCCAGGTACTGAAGCGCCTCCAGCGTATCGGGCATTGCGATTACCCGCTCATCGTCCGATGCGGCATATTCATTAACTATGGCATAGCTAGCCCCTTTTTCCAGAGCCGAAGCAGCATACTTGCTACCATCGAAGTTCTCGCCTTTCAGGCCGAAGAACAATTCTCCGCCCCTTATTGTCCTCGTGTCTGTAGAAACGCCGGAGGACTGCTTGAACAATTCGTATAATTTTTCGATTTCCATTGATGTTGTTTTTAGATCCTGATGCCCTCCATCGTCACCCTGAAAGACCTCCACCGTCATCCTTAACTTGATTCAGGATCTACTTCTTCCCAGTGCTGCCCCAGCCCCCGGCGCCTCGCTCAGTCTCGGACAACTCATCCACGTTCTCCCATTCGACTCTCTCGTGCCTGGACACTATCATCTGAGCGATTCTCTCACCAGGGGCTATCTCGAAAGGCTCGTTGGAAAGGTTCACGAGTGACACCCTCAACTCCCCTCGAAAATCAGCGTCCACGGTACCAGGGGCATTGATGATTGTAATTCCGTGCTTAGTGGCAAGGCCGCTGCGAGGGCGGACCTGAGCCTCATACCCGACCGGCAGCTCTATGAATATGCCGGTAGGCACAAGCTTGCGCTCAAGTGGCTGCAAAGTGAATGGCTCGTCTACGTTAGCATGCAAATCCATTCCCGCAGATGCCTCAGTGGCATACGCCGGATTGTCCCACTTGCTCTTATTAACTATTTTGACTTTCAACATATTACTTTTCATCTACGATGACTTTCTCCTCAACGGCTTCGGCTTCTTTTTCTGCCTCGTCTTTTTCTTTATCAGGAATGATCAAGTTCAGTACCACGCCTACGATGGATGCAAGTCCTATTCCAGCAAGGGAGAATTTCCCGAAACTAATCACTGCCCCACCGATGCCCACAGTGAGGATGATGGAGGCGATGACAAGATTGCGGGACTTGTTCATGTCTATCTTCGCTTTAATCATATTGTTGATTCCGACCGATGCGATGGTACCGAACAAAAGCAGCATTATGCCCCCCAGGACTGCCGTAGGGATGGTCTGAATCGCTCCGCCAACCTTCCCGACCAACGAGATTACTATGGCCGAGATGGCAGCTATGCGCATGCAGGAAGGATCGGTGACCTTCGTGAGAGCGACAGCCCCCGTAACCTCTGAATATGTCGTAACGGGAGCTCCGCCGAGAAAGGCTGCCAGCGAACAGGCCAGGCCATCCCCGAGCATCGTCCTGTGCAGTCCCGGATCTTTGACGAAATCCTTTCCGGCAATCTCCCCTATCGCATAAATGTCACCGACATGCTCGATTATAGGAGCAATCGCCACCGGCGCCATGAAAAGAATCGCCTGCCATGAGAAACTCATCTTCGTGAACTTAGGCAGAGCGAACCATGAAGCGTTCGCAACCGGTGAGAAGTCCATGGACGTTCTGTAAAAAATAACTGCCGCCAAGTAACCTGCAATGGCGCCGAATACGACAGGAATCAGTTTCACGATTCCTTTGCCCCAGATAGAGCAGGCTATAGCCACGGCCAGCGAGACTAAAGCCAGCACCCAGTTGTTGCTTGCCATGTTCACGCCCGTTCCTGCCAGGGACAGACCGATGAGAATGATCACCGGGCCAATGACGATGGGAGGAAACAGTTTCTTTATCACGCTGATGCCGAATAGCTTGACAACCAAGCTCATCAGCATATAGACTACGCCCACGGCAACCAAGCCGCAGAACATTCCAGGCATGCCGTAAAGCTCAGTAGCTTTAACGATAGGGGCTATGAAAGCGAAGCTGCTGCCCAGATAAATCGGGACTTTTCCGCCTGTCACTCCGTGAAATAGAAGAGTCCCCAAGCCTGCCGCGAGAAGAGCGATCGCAGGATCGAACCCGACCAATAATGGAACAAGGACCGTGGAGCCGAAGGCCACGAACATGAACTGAACGCCGACGATAGTACGTTTCAGCGAAGATAATGTGTGATCTGCCATTGGTTGATTATTATGCCGGGCTCAAATATAGGCAAAAAACAGATATTCTTCCTATTTTGGAACGCAAAATATATTAACAGCATAATCAACACAAGACAGAAGGCTTGAAGATTGAAGGCTATTTGCAGGCACGCCAGTAAAGCACGCCGGCGATGATAGCGAATATGAAATTCGGCAGCCAGAGAGCTAGCGCTGGAGGAAGCGTGTCACTGTAGACGAACATCTGGCTGAACCGCAAGAACAGGATGTATGTAAAGCTAAGCGCGATTCCCAAACCAATGTTCAATCCTATGCCGCCACGGCGCTTTCTCGAAGAAAGGCTCACGCCTATGATGGTCAGGATGAATGCAGAAAACGGCAGCGCAAGCCGAGTCTGTTTTTCTATCTGGGCATACATCACGTTCGCATCCCCTCTGGATTTCTGAATCTTGATCAGCTGGTTCAGAGGCCCGATAGGAAGGGTTTCCACTGTCTTCTTATTCCTATAGAAATCCGTCACGGTGAGGTTCAAGACGGTGTCTTTCTCCGTTCCGAAAGTAACCTTATCTGCAAGGCCCTCCGGATTGTAATCTCTGACGAAATATTTCTTGAGTTTCCAGCCGCCGAACGTGCTGTCCCAGACTGCTGTCTCGGCAGTGATTTTCTCAATCAGCTGGTTGCCCTCGATTTTTTCGAGAGAAAAATTGTACGCCGTGTTATTCCAGCTGCTGAAAGACTCCACGTAGACGAACTCGCCTGGATTCAGCTGATAATGCACATCCCTGGAACTGAGAGCCTTTCGGTTCACCTTCGTGTACTGCGCTTCGAACTTCACCCGAACGGTGTTCGCCCGAGGGATCACCCACAGATTCAAGCCTAGAGACAGCAGGGCGATCAGCAGGGCGGAGAGCATGTAAGGGTACATCATCCTGTGGAAGCTGACGCCACAAGAAAGGATGGCGATGATCTCGCTGTTGGCAGCCATCCTGGACGTGAAGAATATGACCGTGATGAATACGAACAGCGGGCTGAACATATTCATGAAATACGGCACGAAGTTGACGTAATAGTCGAATATGATAGCGTGCAGAGGGGCTTTTTTCTCAACGAAGTCATCCACCTTCTCGCTTATGTCGAAGATAATGACAATGCCGATGATAAGCAGCAGGGCTATGAAGAAAGTCACGATGAACTTCTTCATTATGTACTTATCTATCTTCTTGAGCCTCAAGTCCATATATTCCTATAATCTCTCAGAAACCTTTTTCACGGCGGCCTCTTTCCAAGAGGCGAAGTCCCCTCTGTGAATATGCCAGCGCGCCTTTCTCACTATGTCCAGATAGAAAGCCAGGTTATGCTCGGTGGCTATCATCGCAGCCGTAAGTTCCTTTGCCACGAACAAGTGGTGGAGGTAGGCTTTTGAATATGTTTTATCAACAAACGATGTACCACGAGGATCCAGAGGGCTGAAATCCTGAGCCCACTTCGCATTCCGCATATTCATGACTCCATTCCAGGTGAACAGCATTCCGTTGCGCGCATTCCTGGTAGGCATCACGCAGTCGAACATGTCCACCCCGCGCGCTATGCCTTCGAGAATGTTCGCAGGCGTGCCTACGCCCATCAAGTAACGAGGCTTGTTTTCCGGCAGCATCGGGCAGACAAGTTCTATCATCTCATACATTTTCTCTGTAGGCTCCCCCACTGCCAGCCCGCCAATCGCATAGCCTCCAACCGCAGAGCTATCCTTGGTCAAGTCCAGAATATGTTCGACCGCATTCCTGCGCAGTTCCGGATAGACACAGCCCTGAATGATCGGAAACATCGCCTGACCATACCCGTAAAGCGGTTCTGTCTCGCAGAAATGCTTGAAATAACGTTCAAGCCAGCGCTGAGTAAGCTTCAATGACTTGGCAGCGTATTTCTCATCCGCATCTCCCGGGCAGCACTCGTCCAAGGCCATCATTATGTCTGAACCGATGATTCTCTGGGTGTCAACATTGTTTTCAGGAGTGAAGGTGTGCCTGGAGCCGTCGATATGAGACTGAAACGTGCAGCCTTCATCGGTTATTTTCCTGATTTGCGTCAGCGAAAACACCTGGAAGCCACCGCTGTCTGTCAGGATAGGCTTGTCCCAGGATTCGAACTTGTGCAGCCCGCCAGCCTTCCTGAGAGTGTCCAAGCCTGGACGCAGGTAGAGATGATAGGTGTTGCCTAAGATAATCTCGGCCTTAATGTCTTCCGCCAGGTCCCTATGGTATACGCCTTTAACCGTACCCACAGTACCCACAGGCATGAAAATAGGGGTATGCACTTCGCCATGGTCGGTGGTGAAGACTCCTGTCCTAGCATTCGATGCTGAATCTATAGCTGTCTGAACAAATTTCATCCTGGAAAATAATCAGGCTTCAAAGATAGGCATTTTTAGCATAAAAATATTTAAATTTGTTCAATTTGAATTTATTTAGGAACCATATATGAAGAATAAACTGATCAGCCTGAGGCTGATAATCATGAACTTCCTCGAGTTCGCAGTGTGGGGCGCTTACCTCACTTCCATGGGCAGTTTCCTCGGAAAAGCAGGGCTCGGCTCTCAGATCTGGCTGTTTTTCGCCACCCAAGGCTTCGTGTCCATATTCATGCCAGCCCTCGTGGGCATCGTAGCCGACAAATGGATACCAGCGCAGAAGACCCTGTCGTTCTGTCACCTGATTGCTGGAGCCGCAATGCTGGCCACCGGCCTGTACGCCATGAATAACGTTGTTCTGGCCGACGGAGCTTACGTGACATCGCATGACTTCAGTTTCGGAACATTTTACGCGCTATATACCATTAGCGTTGCCTTCTTCATGCCGACCATAGCCATAGCTAATTCTGTCGCCTACGCCAACCTTGAGTCAGCGGGAAAAGACCCAGTCGTCGCTTTCCCGCCTATCAGGGTTTTCGGGACGATCGGGTTCATAGTCACGATGCTATTCGTTAATTTCATGAGAGACCCGCAGGGAATACAATACCAGCACAGCTATTACCAGTTCCTCACATCAGGTGCGCTAAGCATCGTCCTATTTGCATATGCGCTCACTCTTCCTGGCGTTCCTATCGAGAGAAACAACAGCAAAAGTTTCATGGAGCAGACCGGCCTCAAGGCATTTTCACTTTTCAAGAAGAAAGAGATGGCCATCTTCTTCATTTTCTCAATGCTCCTGGGAGCTGCCCTGCAAATCACGAATGGCTACGCTAACACTTTCATCTCGTCTTTTGCAAATAATCCTGAATATGCCAGCACTTGGGGGGCCAATAACGCAAACGCACTGATCTCCATCAGCCAGATGTCCGAAACTCTCTGCATCCTGTTGATCCCATTCTTCATGAAACGCTTTGGGATAAAAGTCGTGATGCTCATTTCCATGTTCGCCTGGGTGTTCAGATTTGGTCTGTTCGGTGCAGGCAACCCTGGGGCTGGGGTTTGGATGTTCATCCTCTCCTGCCTTGTCTACGGCGTTGCCTTTGATTTCTTCAACATCTCGGGCTCTCTTTACGTTAACAAAATGACGACGGAAGACATCCGCTCTAGCGCTCAAGGACTGTTCATGCTGATGACAAACGGCTTAGGAGCCTCTATTGGCACTTGGGTGGCAGGCAAAGTCGTTAATCACTATGTCTACAACGCTGCCAGCCCAGACTGGTCCGCTGCTTGGTACGTTTTCGCTGGCTATGCCTTCGTCGTCGGCATCTTGTTCCTAATCCTATTCAGAGATCCCGATAGACATAAATCCGGAGCTGCCGCATAACCCTGCTACTCGGTTCGGCAGAGATTGAAGACCTTCCGCTTTGTCATGCAATATCTAATATCGAAGCACCAGTACTCGTTGTGTGGCCTCGAATTGCAGGATGATGTCATGTAATTAGGATTGAATCCGCTTAGAATCAACTCGTTCATGCTAATCGACTTGACTTTGCCGTCAACTAAAGCGGCCAGAATCTCGTAGTTCCGGCTGAGGGCATTGAGTATCTTGAGACGCTTGTTGCGGAACTTCATATTCGCTATGCTATGATAATGGTATTTGTTCTTGCAATGGTCAGAACAGAAGACCTTATCCTTTCTGCTGCCATAAGGAATAGGATTCCCGCATTCCAAGCAATTCTTCCCCTCGTGTTCTTCTTTCTCGCTCATGATCTTCCCCTTCTGTCTTAGTTTCAAAATTGAGAAATGCGTGGAATATTAACAAATGAAAATGAAAATTCAACGCAAATGTTTTTTGAGATACCTGATTTTTTTCTTAAAAGGATGCATGAATATGCTGTCTTGACGCACAATATTTTTTATATCCCAGCTAAAAATCAGAAGTAGGATAAAGAAACAGAAAAACATTAAGAATGTTTCTTTCAGGGTGCTTCTGTTGCGGATTTTTCTACTTTACTTTGCATCAAGCTAAACACAAACGTGAAAAATGGAACAGCTAAACAGAATCGAAATCCGTGGCAATGTCGGCAATGTCAACATCGTCAAGGTCGGAGAGGGAAAAGTCGCCCATTTCTCCGTAGCAACTAATTACGCCTATAAAGGCAGGAACAACGAGCCTGTGATCGAAACAACCTGGCACACAGTGACCGCCTGGGAGGGAAGAAACATTCCAGACCTGGGGATCATATCTAAAGGATGCCCTATTTACGTGCGGGGAAGACTTAAGAACCAAAAGTACAAAGCCAGCGACGGTATCGAGAGAACAAGCTACGAAGTCATCGCAGATGTCGTAGAGCCTGTAGATAAACAGACTGCGGCTCAATACGGAGGATGACCTTCAGACATTCCTGAGGAAGGCGATTAGTTGCCATCCCGCTCGGTAGCAAAGAGGGGCAGGTTATTGATAAAGAATTTGCTACCGAGTTTTATTTTAACAAAAACTTCACATATTGCATTATTTGCAGAAACAGTTGTGTTATAGATACTTAGACGCATCAATATCAATAAAATTTCAGATAAATGCTTGCAAGTCTAAAAATAATAACTATATTTGCAACAGACTTTTCGGTAAGCGGAAAGGCCGGAGAAAGCCGAAGCGGAATTCCTTGATAGCTTTCAAGGCCGCCAGGCAGCAGAAATGCCGGTAGCCAAGACTCCTTCTCCGGAATTCCTTACCGCAACGGAGAGTTTTAGAAAGATAAAGTCCCGGAGTTTCCTTCGGGACTTTTCGTTTGCATCCATGTCTGTCAGACCTTGTAGAACCAAGCCACCAGCACGGCAAATAATTTCGACGGGAGGAACTTTTTAGCGAAAACGGCCAGATGCTCGATAAAATTCGAGATCACATATGAGTTCCGAGGATTCTTCTTAGAGACGATCCTCACGACCTTCTTAGCAAGCACATCCGGCCCCATCCCATTAGTCTCGTCATTCTGGAAGCCCGCCAGTGATCGGGCATATTTCGGATAGTAATTCGCAACTGATGCTGGATCTACGCACTGACGAGATGAAGTGAAGTTCGTATGGAAATCTCCTGGTTCTATGACTATGACCTTCACGCAAAAGTCCCGAAGTTCCAGCCGCAGAGCCTCACAATAGCCCTCAATAGCGAATTTACTGGCGGAATAAAGGCCTTGAAAAGGAAGTCCGATCAGGCCACCTATCGAGCTGATGCACAATATTTTGCCGCTGCGCTGTTTCCGCATCGCCGGGACTACATGATGTAAGAAACGCACCATTCCTAGCCAGTTCACGTCCATCTGCCTGCGAGCCTGCTCAATGGAACAGCATTCCAGAGGGCCGCCAAACCCCATGCCCGCATTATTGATAAAGACATCTATGCGGCCTTCTTGCTTAAGGACTTCGTTCACTGCAGCTTCGACCGATGCGTCATCCGTAACCTCAGCCTGAATATAATGCACCCCGGGCAGAAATTCTTTAGCATGTCGATGCGTGCCGTAAACAGCATGTCCTTCCTTGGAAAGACTCTCAGCCATGGCACGGCCGAAACCAGAAGTAATGCCCGTGATGAGGATGATCATTTAATTATCTCAAGTTTATGAAATATTTTGTCCAGGATGTCGATGCCTTTGTCAACCTGCTCCATAGAATGCGTAGCCATAAGCGCAAAACGGATGATGATTGAATCCTGTGGCACTGCAGGAGGAATTACAGGGGTAATGAACAGACCATCTTCCAAGGCCATTTTCACAGCAGCAAGGCATTTATCCGTATCGCGAACGTAAAGAGGGAAGATCGGGGATTCTGTAACGCCTATGTCAAAACCTCTGCGAATGAACTCTTCGTGCGCATGATTTGTCATATCCCACAGATGCTGAATCCTCTCCGGCTCGGTGAGCATGATGTCCAGCGCCTTGTTCACTGCAGCAACATTAGCAGGTGGCATGGATGCGCTGAATATGAGCGATCTGGCGCAGTGCTTGATGAAATTTATGACGGGTTTGCTGCCAGCTATGAATCCACCTAACGAACCGAAAGACTTCGAGAAAGTGCCCATGATGAGGTCCACCTTGTCAGTAAGCCCGAAATGGTCCACCGATCCTCTTCCGTGGTCGCCGAAAACGCCGAATCCATGAGCGTCATCGACCATGACAGCGGCGTTATATTTCTCTGCAAGGTCAGTTATCACTGGCAAGTTTGCGAGATCTCCTGTCATAGAGAACACCCCATCGACGACTATCAGTTTTGGAGCATCGGGCTCGGCAAGCTTGAGCTTCTTTTCAAGCGTGACCATATCATTGTGGGCGAACTTGAAAACCTTGCTCTGGGACAGGCGCGCCCCATCTATGATACAGGCGTGATCGTAAGAATCCAAGAACAGATATCCTTCGTGAAAACCAAGAAGGCTGACTACGCCAAGGTTTACCTGGAATCCAGTACTGAAGGTCACGGCATCTTCTTTGCCAACGAATTCGGCAAGTCTCTTCTCCAGAGCCACATGAATATCGAGCGTGCCATTCAAAAAACGAGATCCTGAGCAGCTAGTGCCATATTTATCAATGGCGGCCTTAGCGGCATCTTTAAGTCTAGGATCATCCGACAGACCGAGATAAGAATTGGATCCGAACATCATCACGTCCCGCTTCCCATTCATCTGGACTATAGGATCCTGACCGGATTCTATCGGCCTGTAATACGGGTATATTCCCTTTGCTTTTACCTCCTGCGGTAAAGTATATCTCCCGCAAATTTCGTTTAATAGTGCGTTCATAGACAAGATATAAATCTTGCAAATTTAAAAAAAATACCAGAAAATTGGCCAGTTCCAACTTATGGTCTATTATTAGCGACCTTTATAGATTCGCTCGTAATATGCCTGATAATCACCTGAAGTCACGTTATCAAGCCAATCCTGATTGTCCAAGTACCATCGGACAGTTTTCTCCAGGCCTTCCTCGAACTGAAGCTGAGGCTCCCATCCAAGTTCCCTTTGAAGCTTTCGGCTATCGATTGCATAACGCAAGTCATGCCCCTTTCTGTCGGTCACGAATGTTATCAGGTCATCGTCTGCCCCTTCAGGACGGCCCAGGAGCCTATCCACTGTCTTTATCAGAAGCCTCACGATGTCAATGTTCTTCCACTCGTTAAAGCCTCCGATGTTGTAGGTCTGGGCGACCTTCCCTTTATGGAATATGAGGTCGATGGCTCTAGCGTGATCCTCGACGTACAGCCAGTCACGCACGTTCTCACCTTTCCCATAAACTGGAAGAGGTTTACGTCTGCGGATATTATTTATGAATAGCGGAATGAGCTTTTCTGGGAACTGGCATGGTCCGTAATTGTTGGAGCAGTTCGTTACTATGGTCGGCATGCCGTACGTGTCGTGGTAAGCTCTTACGAAATGGTCGCTTGAAGCTTTTGCAGCAGAGTACGGGCTATGCGGCTGGTACCTCGTTTCCTCGGTGAAAAATGTTCTTCCGTAAGCTTTATGCCCAGCTGAAGAAGCCTTAGTTTCGAATGGAGATTCAAGGCCTTCTGGATTAGTAAGTTCGAGGGCTCCATAAACTTCGTCGGTTGAAATGTGATAAAAACGCTTTCCTTCCCATCCGGAAGGCTCCCAGAATTCTCTAGCTGCTTGCAGAAGCGTCAGCGTGCCTAACACGTTGGTCCTCGCGAACACGAATGGGTCTGTGATGGAGCGGTCTACATGGCTTTCTGCAGCTAGGTGAATTATTCCGTCCACGTTATTCTCGCTTATAACCTTCTTCACTAATTCGTAATCACAGATGTCGCCTTTGACGAATGTGTAATTCGGTTTATTCTCAATGTCCGTCAGATTAGCAAGGTTTCCTGCGTATGTCAGCTTATCGAGATTGATTATATGATAGTCTGGATGCTTATTAACGAAAAGCCTGACGACATGGCTGCCTATGAAGCCTGCGCCGCCAGTAATAATGATGGTTCTTGAATATCCCATATTCATAAAATTCCGTGCATTTTGCAATATTCTTTAAAAGAGGGGTGATTGCTGTCTTTCGATGAGAGAATCACATCCTTGGCTGGAAGCCCCCAGTCTATCCCGAGGTCTGGGTCGTTCCATGCAATTGCGCCCTCGTCCTGGGGTGAGTAGAAATTATCGCATTTGTATTGGAAAATGACTTTGTTGCTGAGTACGCTGAATCCATGGGCGAACCCGCGAGGTATGAACAGCTGCCGATGATTCTTTCCGGAAAGCTCCACCGCAACATATTTCCCGAACGTCTTTGAACCTTTGCGCAAATCTACGGCGACATCCAGCACTGCTCCAGAAACGACGCTAACGAGTTTGGATTGCGCATGACTTCCTTCTTGAAAATGCAGTCCTCTGACAACGCCATAACTGGATTTGCTTTCATTGTCCTGGACGAAATCAATCTCTCCAACCTTGGACCGGAATTCCCTTTCATTGAACGACTCGAAAAAATATCCTCTTGGGTCCCTGAAGATCTTCGGCTCAATTATTGACAGACCTTCAATATCCGTATTTAATATATTCATCATTAATTATTTGGAATATTCATCTTTCATCCGCCACCTTCAGAAGATACTGCCCATACTGGTTATTCTTCATCGGTTCTGCCAAAGCACGCAGCTTCCCAGCGCTTATCCATCCATTCCGGAAGGCTATCTCCTCCAAACAGGCAATTTTCAGCCCCTGCCTGGTCTCTATTGCCTCTATATAGCTGGATGCTTCGTATAAAGAGCTGTGAGTGCCGGTGTCCAGCCATGCAAATCCTCTGCCTAGCTTTTGGACTCGAAGTTCATTCCTTTTCAGGAACTCGGCATTCACGGAAGTTATTTCCAGCTCTCCCCTAGCGGAAGGCTTTATATTCTTTGCTATCTCGACAACTTCGTTGGGGTAAAAATACAAGCCGGTAACAGCATAGTTGCTCTTAGGCTCTGCCGGCTTTTCTTCAATGCTCAGGCAGTTCCCCCACTCATCGAATTCCGCCACGCCATAGCGCTTAGGGTCGCTTACCCAGTAGCCGAAAACCGTGGCCCTCCCCTCTTCCTCTGCGCTGTGCACTGCCACCTTCAGCTGCTCTTCGAAGCCTGCTCCTTGGAAGATGTTGTCTCCGAATTTCTCACCTATGATGAAGGCTTGTGCCAGGCCGTCAGGAGATGGCTGCTCTGCGTATGTCAAGGATATTCCGAAATCGCTGCCGTCGCCAAGAAGCCTCTTGAAGGCAGACAGGTCTTGAGGAGTAGATATTAAAAGAATATCCCGTATTCCTGCTTCCATTAGCACGGAAAGCGGATAATATACCATTGGCTTATCGTAAACAGGCAGCAGCTGCTTGCTAATGCCCTTCGTGATCGGGTAAAGGCGCGTGCCGCTACCTCCAGCTAATACTATTCCTTTCATATTCATTGATCATTAGTTTCGTCCAGCCTGTTGATGCAGTCTTTCAAAGAATCTCTCCAGTAAGGAATCCTGATTCCAAAGGTCGCTTTTATCTTTGTCTTGTCGAGAACCGAGAATCTTGGCCTCTCTGCCTTCGTAGGAAATTCTTCCGTATGGCAGGGTTGCACGTCACAT
>ONBM01000104.1 GCA_900316045.1 uncultured Bacteroidales bacterium
ACAGGTCGAAAAAGGCGTTAAGGAAGGCCACGAGAAAGGTCTGAGAGAGGGCATGGCCAAGGGCATGAAAGAGGGCATGGCCAAGGGTCTGGAAGAAGGTAGGGAAAAAGGCATGAAAGAAGGTAGGGAAAAAGGCATGAAGGAAGGTAGGGCAGAAGGTAGAGAGAAAGGTCGTAAGGAGGCTTTAGCCAACTCATTAAAAGCTATTAACTTGCTGAAGAGCGGAATGAAGCCTGAACAAGTTTCTGACAAAACATCCTTAAGTCTGGATTACGTCTTAGAAATCCAGAAAGAATTGAATGGATAGTCTTCAATTGATAAATCTATTTGGAGACAGTCATTTTATGCTGACCTTTGCTGTCTTGAGGCCGGGACTGGAGACTGTCAGGGAGATTTTGCATGTGCTGCCGGCCTTGGATGCTGAGTGAGAGCCGTTGTATGTCGTACGGATGATGGCTGAGCAGAGTCCGTTGAAGGCATCGATTTCATCAGAGTAAAAAGGCACCAGGCTAGTGGCATCTCCGGCATCGGTGGCAACCAGCTGGCCATTACCTGACACACTGAATTTCAGAAGATTATTAGCTGTTGGCACAAAGTTGCCATGTCTATCGATAACCTTAACGGTAACGAAAACCAAGTCTCTTTCGGCACCATATTCATAAGAAACATCCAGCTTGGCGGCAGGTCCAGAAGTTACGATTGTCTCCGAGTAGGATTTCCCATCTTTATACCCTTTTGCTACGACATTGCCAGGCTCGTAGATAACATTGTCCCAGCGCAAGCGGTACTGGTTTTTCTCTCGAGTGAGCTTACCCTGCGACTTGCCGTTCACGAATAGTTCCACTTCATCCATGTTGGTGTAAACATGCACGGGGGTTATCTGTCCGATGCGGTTCTCGGTGGAAGCGGCGCCAGACCAGTTCCAGTGCGGAAGAATGTGTAGCACAGGCTTGTCGGTCCATCGTGCCTGGTAGATCCAGTAACGGTCTTTAGGGAAACCAGCTAGATCTATGATGCCGAAATACGAGCTACGCGATGGCGTGGCGATCTTGCCTTTCTCAGCAAGTTCCTTGCGGGCCTTCGCTATTGAAGCGGAGTCGTGAAAATTGTTCAGCTCCGTCATGTCGCTGTTGTAAGGCGTAGGTTCGCCAAGATAGTCGAACCCGGTCCACACGAACTCTCCTGCGCAGGAAGGATTTTCATCTTGTCCCTTCCATTCTCCCTCAGGGGTATGTCCCCAAGGCACGGTGTAGAGGTCATAAGAGCAAACTTGGAAATTATTCTCGGCGAACTGCTTTTTGTCGCTTGGCGGGAAGAGATACACTCCCCGGGAACTGATGCAGGAAGCTGTTTCACTACCCAAATATGGCTGACTAGGGAACAACTCATGGAATTTTCCGTAGAGATGAGGCTTGTAATTAAAGCCGAATACATCTATCCCTTTCCGGAAGTCAGAGAGATAGCTTTTAGTGATATTGCAACCGCTGGTAGTGAGCCTTGTCGGATCCTCGTCATGGCATATTCCTGAAAGGTATTTGGCAAGGAAGTATCCGTCCCTCTCTGCCTGCTCGGAAACTTCGTTTCCAATGCTCCAAAGCACCACGCTAGGGTGGTTTCTGTCCCTTAATATCATAGCTTTGAGATCTTTCTCGGCCCAGTCGCTGAATAGCAGGCCGTATCCGTTCTCTCTCTTTGGAGTGATCCATGTGTCTGTCAGTTCATCCATCACTACGAAACCCATGCGGTCGCACAGGTCCAGCAATTCTGGGGCAGGAGGATTGTGTGAAGTGCGTATGGCATTACAGCCCATGTCTTTCAGCTGCTGTAGCCTGCGAATCCAAACGCTATTGTTCCAGACTGCGCCTAGCGCACCTGCGTCGTGGTGCAGGCAGACGCCGTTCAGAGGGGTGCGCACTCCGTTGAGGTAGAAGCCATCCGGCCGGAACTCTGCCGTGCGCACGCCATAGAGGGTGAACAGAGTGTCGGCATATTCATTATAAGATACTATGCTTCTGACTTTTAAAAGATTGCAATCTTGCAAGTTCCAGAATTTTATTCCTTTCAAATGAATATTCTGCATTGTGCTTTCGCCTTCAGTCGTCGTTTCGTCCGAGACAAGCAATCTGTCCCCGTCGAAAATGGCAGTTGAAACCTTTGCGGTGCCTATTTTCTCCCCCGTGTCGTTCCTAATGGCAGTTGAGATGCTCATAGTGGCGGAACCGTCAGCTGGACTTTCGTCGCTCGTGGTGATTTTCACGCCCCAGCGATCTATGCCCACAGGGTCGGTTTTTTCTAGCCAAACGTTTCTGTAAATGCCGCCTCCCGGGTACCAGCGGCTGGATTTCGGCAGGTTGTCCAGCGTTACCTTAACCTCGTTTGCTCCTTCGTGCAGGAAAGGAGTAAGGTTGGCTTGGAATGAAGCGTAGCCGTATGGCCACTCCATCACGAACTGCCCGTTGCAGAAGACTTTTGCAAACGACATTGCGCCGTCAATGTCCAAAAAGAAGCATTTGCGCCGTTGGATGTCGCTAGCGGTCACTTCCAATGTCTTTGAATATTCTGCCTTACCCCACCAGGCCAGCTTGCCAGTGCTCCCTTCGTATTCTTGGATGAATGGCCCTTCCACGCCCCAGTCGTGAGGCAGATTCAGCACTTTGCTTTGCCCATCCTTAGTGAAAGTCCATCCGTCATTCCAGGCAGCTCTGGAGGAAGGCTGAGCATAAATGACAGATATAGAACAGACTGAAATCTGAACGAATAGAATTATTGAAAGGAACTTTTTCATATCAAGAAACGTGCGTTTTTTCAAAGATACGACTTTTTTCATAATCGGTCTTATATTATTCCAAATCAAATGCATTCTCGTTTCATTGGAAGGCGGTTGCGGTTTTTGAAAAATAATTGCAAGATAATCGTAACCGCGATTCGCATATTTTGTTATTAATACGCACACAAAGGATTACTTATTAATTGAACACGCTTCCTATGATATCCTAGTAGAGTTTTTTATAGGTGATATGAGAATAAATACATTAAAGATTGGTATTTTGACAGCTATCCTGTTATTGATTTCTGGATGCGTCAAAACCAAGGTTGAGATGCCAGATGGTCCGAAAGGCGACAGCGGGCTGTCAGATTATGAGCTTTGGGTAAAATCTGTGAAGGAAGGCCTCATCGATTGGGACAAAACGCACCTTGAGATATCAGACTTCTTTATATTCCTTAAAGGAAACGAAGGAAAAGCTGGAGCCGACGGTGCTGATGGCGCCGATGCTTATGAAATCTGGAAGGAATACATATCGACAGGGAATGTGGATGATTCCCAGAATCCCGGCTCCAAGTGATCGCCTGCCCGCAACACCGAGCAGGACTTTTTCTATTTTCTCACCGGAGCAAAATGAGACAACGGAAACACTCCGTATATTGGGGAGATGGCAAAGATGGTGCTGCCGGATTGGCAGGAGAGGCCGGTCGTTCCGCCTATGAGGTGTGGGGCATCAATGTCGGGAAGGGCTTAAAGAATCCTGGCAATGGAATATACGACATTGACGAATATCCTCAGTGGCCGAAGGATAAGACAAGCCTGGCAGACTTCTGGGACTATCTCAGAGGCAGCAGCGGAAAAGACGGCAAGAATGGAGAAGATGGCAAGAGCGCCTATGAAGTCTGGAAAGACTACATAAAGTCCGAGGTAGTGCCTAACCCCCATGACTCAACATCAAGCTGGTCGCCAAGGGACAGCACCCTCCAGGATTACTTCTATTTCCTCACTGCTGCAGACGGCCTGTCTGCTTACGAAATATGGAAGGCCGACGTGCTTTCCGACAATGGCCTTGAAAACCCTGGCAACGGAGTATACGATGTCACGAAGTATCCACTATGGCCGAGAGAGAGTGTGTCCCTGAATGATTTCTACGATTATCTCCGTGGCAAAAGAGGCATCGACGGGAAGGACGGGGAAAACGGCAACAGCGGTTACTTCAAGGAGAAGCGGGAGCTGGAATATGCAGGAGGCGTCATCGAGCCCTACAACTTGGACAGGGGAATAAGCGAGAACCAGCTGGTATACAGAGGTTTCGGCAAACGCAACGCGCTTGTGCCTTCCGATGCTTCGAATGCCGAGCGCCGTGGTGACCGCAAGGTTGTCCTCGAAGTGGTCACTGA
>ONBM01000056.1 GCA_900316045.1 uncultured Bacteroidales bacterium
CGGGACGGCTACCCGCGCGTCAATTATGCAGTACGACACTAAGCACATCGACCATCGTCCGACTGGTCTGAACATTCTTTCTGTAAAAAAGATATCCCAATAACGGAATTTTTTGCTACCTTTGCGTCCGCAACACTTCAGGGCAGGGTGAAATTCCCGATCGGCGGTAAAGTCCGCGAGCCTTCAGGGGCACGAACCGTTGGAATTACGGTACCGACAGCAATGCTGGCAAAAATTGCCGGCTGACAGTCTGGATGGAAGAAGAGGCACGTTCCCAGCGTGCGAGCCTTGAATTGTGTGCAGAAGTAATACAATCAAGGTTATGAAAAAGTTTTCATTTCTTTCGGTATTGCTCCTCTGCATGTCAATCGGTGGCGTTGCTTCAGGGAATTCGCTTCATCGTGCCGATGGGGAGGTTTCCGTTGCGGACACATTGATGTGGGAAGGAGTGCCGATGACGCTTCAAGAGGCCGTGACGAGGGCATCTTTCGCAAGCGGAAAATCCAGCCCGCTGAGGCTTGCTCAGATTGGCAGCAGCACAATCATGGACCGTTCTTGGTCCAGGACTTATCCCGAACTCATAGGCGGGGCTCCTGGAGTGTACGCTACCTCGGAATCAGGGAGCTATGGCGATGCCCAGCTGAACATCAGGGGATTCGCTCAGGAAAACATCTCCGTGCTTCTGAACGGAATCCCGATTTCCGGCCTGACTTCGGGAAGCATGTACTGGAATAACTGGATGGGGTTGGCAGAGGCCACTGAGGCTATCCAGCTGCAGAAAGGCGTCGGCTCTTCAATGCTTTCTGACTGCTCGGTAGGCGGAACCGTGAATATAGTGACCACGACTGCCAGTGAGAATTTTTCTATGAATGCCGGTTTCGGGGCATCGGATTTCGGAACGGCGAAGACATACCTGAAAGTGAGTAGTGGCGGCTTGCCGCACGGATGGAGTTTTTCGGCCATGGGTTCATATGTTGGAGGAAGTGGCTACGTGGAGAGCACGGACGTGAACTCTTTCGCATTCTTGCTGAACGTGAACAAGACTTTCGGTTCAAGGAACACGCTTATATTCAATTTCCTCGGCTCTCCTGAAAAACATGGCCAGCGTTCGACCAGGCTCACTTATGCCGAGGTGGAGCAGTATGGCAGGCGTTATAGCAAGGACTGGGGCTGGAAGGATGGCGAGCGGTTCGGAGTTGGCCAGAATAATTACTTCAAGCCGTACTTCACGCTTCAGCATCTCTACAGTTCGGACAGACTGACGCTTCGGAATTCCGTCTATTTCTCGATTGGCGACGGTGGCGGACGCTGGAGAGAGTCTGCCGGGAAGTCGATATATTCATATAGCACTCTTAATGGACATATCGATTGGAATGCAATTGTGACAGATAATGTCTTGGAGGAAACCCCAGGCTACGGTAGAAGGGCTCAGAACCTATTGTCGGACTATCAGGCAGGGCACACCCAGGCAGGAGTGATATTTTCAGGCGAGCTTACGGCCGGGGAGGATTGGAAGGTCGGCTTTGGGGCCCATTATCAGAATTACAAGACTTGGGAGCGCGAACAGATTACGGATTTGCTAGGGGCCGACTATTGGTATGAGGATTATGCGAGCAAGTCTTTGATGGGGCTCTCCGGACGCAATCCTTACAAGAGGGTCGGGGATTATATCCGTACTCGGAACGGAAAGATAATCAACCACGGAACTGTCTATGCTTCTGCGAAATACCAAGGAAGGAGCCTGAATGCGACATTTGGCGCCTCCGTTTTCGGCAGCACGAATCAGCGCTGGGACAAATACAATTATTCGGGGAGCGAAGCGTACAGCAAGATCGCTAATGGGGTAGGTGCGAGCATCAAAGGAGGGCTTCTATGGCATATCGATAAGGCTAACAGCGTGTATGCCAATGCGGGATTCTATTCCCGCCTGCCATATTCCGGCACGTTCTTCAGCTCAGGGAACAATTCCGTCTCCAAAAATGTCAAGAATGAGAAGAATCTCCTGGGAGAGGCCGGTTACCGGTTCGTCTTCGATAGAGGCGGTCTCGAGACTGAATTCTATGCCGCATATTGGAAGGACAGGACGCTGATGTCTGGACGCTACAAGCAGCAGAACGAGGAGGACAGCAGGTACATGGCCACAGGCCTGGATGCCTTGCATTATGGGGTCGAGGCTGAGCTCTGGTGGAACATTTCTTCTTGGATGAAGCTGAGCGCATTCGCTTCGATAGGCAGCTGGCATTGGAAGAACGACGTGAATGCGATCATCTATGATGAATATACCGGACTGGAGGCGGCTCGGGTCAATGTCTATTGCGATGGGCTGCCGGTCGGCGGGGCTCCTCAGACTCAGTCCGGCGCGACGCTTGACGTAAAACTGCCGGCAGGGTTCAACGTCTCAGTGGATTGGAAATATAATGCCAGGATGTATGCGGACTTCGACCCGGCTTCTCGCACAGATGCTTCGGACCGGATCTCCCCTTACCGAATCCCTTCAGCCCATCTTTTCGGCGGGGATGTCCGCTGGTCGGGCAGTGTCCTCGGCAAGGCGGGCTTCCAACTATTCCTGCACTGCTCCAACATATTCGATGCGGAATACATCGAGCGTGGCAGGGATGGCTCATCCCATGACCGTGACTCTTTTACCGGCTTCTGGGGCTTTGGCCGGAACCTCAACTTCGGGGCCAGGATAAATTTTTAGGCTTTTGGCGATCCATTTTCGGTTGTCATGGCGGTAATATTTTCCTATATTTGCAAGACTAATATGGAGAGCCGATGACATCAAAGGAACAGATAGAGGCCCTGCATCAGCGTGTGGAAACGCTGGGGAGGTGTCTTTGACATCCCTGGGAAAAGGGAACAGGCTGCTGCGTTGCAGAAGAAGACTGAAGCTCCGGAATTCTGGAATGACCCGAAGGCAGCTGAGGCGTTCTTGAAGAATCTAGGCAGCATAAAATCGTGGGTGACATCTTTCGATAAGGCCGCCACAGACGTGGACGACCTTGATGTGCTGTATGATTTCGCAAGGGAAAGCCTAGGGGACGATGCTGACGATGCAGCTTCGAGCCCTGAGTCGCAGGAACTCGACGAGACATATTCAAAGGCAATGAAAGAGGTTGAGGATTTGGAGCTTAAGAATATGCTTGGGTCTGAAGGGGACAACCTTGGAGCCATTCTCACGATCAACTCCGGCGCAGGCGGGACAGAATCCAACGACTGGTCTTCGATGCTGATGCGAATGTACATTCGCTGGGGTGAGAGGAACGGGTACAAAGTCACCGTCACCGACATGCAGGAAGGGGATGAGGCTGGCATAAAGTCGGCTACCATCGAGTTTGAAGGGGAATATGCCTACGGCTACTTGAAGGCAGAGAACGGCGTGCATCGTCTGGTCAGGATTTCGCCTTTCAATGCCCAGGGCAAGCGCCAGACAACGTTCTCGTCCGTTTTCGTGTATCCGCTCGTGGACGACACGATTGAAGTCGTAGTGGACCCTTCCAAGGTGTCCTGGGACACGTTCAGGGCAGGCGGCCACGGGGGACAGAATGTGAATAAGGTAGAGTCTGGAGTCCGCCTGAGGTACATGTACAAGGATCCTGACACTGGCGAGGAACAGGAAATATTGATAGAGAACACGGAGACTCGCGACCAGCCTAAGAACCGAGAGAAGGCGATGCTTCTGCTCAAGTCTCGTTTGTACGATCTTGAGATGAAGAGGCGTCAGGCGAAGAAGGACGAGATCGAGGGGCAGAAAATGAAAATTGAGTGGGGGTCCCAGATTCGCTCTTACGTCCTTCACCCTTACAAAATGGTGAGCGACCTTCGCACAGGTCTCAAGACTGCCGATACTCAGGGCGTTCTGGATGGTGACTTGAACCAGTTCATGAAGGCCTACCTCATGCAGCAAGGCAATGGCGCCAAATCCGGATGATAATTGGAAATGTTATTGTAATATATTAAATATTAATAAATTATGGAAGAATTTAAATATGCTCCGATGTTTCAGCTGGGGCCTGATGCCACGGAGTACTATCGCCTGACGAAAGACCACGTGAGCGTCGGCGAATTCGAAGGCAAGCCCATCCTGAAAGTTGATCCGGAGGCACTTACGATGCTTGCAAACACTGCATTCAGGGATGTGAACTTCCTTCTGCGTCCTGCCCACAACCAGCAAGTGGCAAAGATTCTCTATGATTCAGAAGCTTCAGACAACGACAAATACGTCGCTCTGCGCTTTCTGCGCAACGCAGAAGTGGCTGCAAAGGGCAAGCTGCCTTTCTGCCAGGACACGGGAACGGCAATCATTCACGGAGAGAAGGGACAGCAGGTGTGGACAGGCTTCGATGATGCCGAGGCTCTCTCGAAAGGGGAATACAAATTCCTCTGCGTAGTGAAAGGTGGCGGTTCCGCCAACAAATCCTATCTCTACCAGATGACCAAGGCGGTTCTCAATCCAGACACGCTGGTGCCTTTCCTGGTCGAGAAAATGAGGACCCTAGGAACTGCCGCATGCCCGCCTTACCACATCGCCTTCGTCATCGGAGGCACCTCGGCAGAGAAGAATCTGCTCACGGTGAAACTGGCTTCAACGCATTACTATGACTCTCTGCCGACCACCGGCGATGAGACAGGCCGTGCGTTCAGAGACATCGAACTTGAGAATCAGGTATTGCAGGAGGCTTATAAGATAGGGCTAGGAGCCCAGTTCGGAGGCCGCCTGCCTCGTCATGGCGCCAGCTGCCCGATCGGGCTTGGCGTCAGCTGCTCTGCCGACCGCAACATCAAGGCGAAAATCAATCAGGACGGAATCTGGATTGAGAAACTGGACGACAATCCTACTCAGTGGATTCCTAAGGAATTACGCAACGCAGGTGAGGGCGAGGGAGTAGTAGTGGACCTTGACCGTCCTATGAAAGAGATTTGCGCTCAGCTTTCCGCATATCCGGTTTCCACTCGCCTGAGCTTGAATGGGACTATCATCGTGGCCCGCGACATAGCACATGCCCGCCTGAAAGAGAGGCTTGACAGGGGAGAGGATCTGCCACAGTATTTCAAGGATCACCCTGTGTTCTATGCCGGCCCTGCCAAGACTCCGGAAGGAATGGCTTGCGGCTCCATGGGACCTACGACCGCTAACCGCATGGATCCTTACGTGGATTTGTTCCAGGATCACGGCGGATCGATGATAATGATCGCCAAGGGCAATCGCACGCAGGCCGTGACCGATGCCTGCAAGAAGCATGGTGGTTTCTATCTCGGCTCCATCGGCGGTCCTGCCGCCATCCTTTCCTACGAGAGCATCAAGAGCATCGAGTGCGTCGAATACCCTGACCTCGGCATGGAGGCGATCTGGAAGATCCGCGTGGAGAACTTCCCGGCCTTCATCCTCGTCGACGACAAAGGCAACGACTTCTTCAAGCAGCTGGGACTGTAACATATTCATTGAATATAAAGACAAGAGCCGGGACGCTGATTTTTTCAGAGTTCCGGCCCTTGCTTTATCTTCTCGTTTTTTGTGTATCTTTGCGTCTGCTATGTGGTTATATCTGGCATTTCTCTCGGCATTCCTGCTGGGATTCTATGATACATTCAAGAAGAAGTCGCTAAGCGGAAACGCAGTGATTCCTGTTCTCTTCCTGAATACGCTGTTCTGTTCTCTGATATTCCTGCCTCTAGTCGTGCTTTCATCGAAGGGAACGACCTTGGACGGCAGCATATTCAAAGTAGCTCCTGCAGGTGGCTGGGAGGTGCAGAAATGGATTATATTGAAAAGCATGATGGTGCTGAGCTCCTGGATTCTTGGATATTTTGGGATGAAGCATCTGCCGCTAACCATCGTAGGGCCCATCAATGCCACCAGGCCAGTCATGGTGCTCGTCGGGGCAATGCTGATTTTCGGAGAAAGACTGAATATTTTGCAGTGGATTGGGGTGCTGATAGCTATTTTGTCATTTTTCATGCTGGAGAGGAGTGGCAAGAAGGAGGGAATCGATTTCAAGCGGAACGTATGGGTATATGCAGTCGTGGGCGCAGCTGTAATGGGGGCATTATGTGCGCTTTACGACAAGTTCTTGATGAATCCTGATGGCCTTGGCATTGACAAGCTGGTCGTTCAGAGCTACTACAACTTCTACCAGTGCATGATCATGGCCGTAATCCTGCTGGCTCTCTGGTTTCCCCGCAGGAAATCAGAAACACCATTTCAATGGCGCTGGTCAATCATATTCATTTCCATATTCCTTTGTGCCGCCGATTTCGTCTATTTCTACGCCCTCAGCCTTCCAGATGCCATGGTTTCCATCGTTTCGATGGTCCGTCGCAGCAGCGTGATCGTCAGCTTCACCTTCGGCGCCCTTCTCTTCAAAGAGCATAACATCCGCAGCAAAGTCCTCGACCTGGCTCTCGTCCTCCTCAGCCTAGTCTTCCTCTGGCTTGGCTCAGAATGACGGAGAGGGATCGTCAGCCTCATTCCCTCAAGTCTCCATCAATATAATAAAACAGGAGCCGAGCTCGGTTTCAGAAGCTGTTTTTGTCAGGTGAAAAGTTTATCTTTGCATTGCTAAAATGCAATCATTATGGTACCAAGCATGGTAAAGCCAAGAAAATTCATCATCATATCGCTGGCGGTGTTCATGGCCGCTTTGTCTGCTGAAGCCCAGTCCTTCAGAGAAGAGATAGCGGAGAATCCAGATAGAGCCGGGACAATCTTCCATTATTATGAATATGCCACCTCGCCGATGACTAAGGTTCCAAGGGGCTACAAGCCATTCTACATCAGCCATTACGGCAGGCATGGGTCCCGCTACCATTCGGCAGGAAGCATTTTCAAAGATGCGAAAGTGGCTTTGGACAGCGCACGGAAGACGAATATGCTCACTGAAGAGGGCATAGTTCTATCCCTGCAGCTGGACACGCTATGGGACGAGCACATGAGAATGTTCGGAATGCTCTCCGTAAGGGGAATGGAGGAGCATAGAGCCATAGCGTCCAGAATGTTTCAGAATTTCAAGCCTGTCTTCAGCGGCGAACGGAACGAAATCAACTGCATCTCCAGCTACTTCCCTCGCTGCATCATGAGCATGGAAAATTTCACGACATCTCTGCTTGATTGCGCAGCAAAAGCAAACATCGGCTCCTTGAACGTCCATTATGTCGCAGGACAGAAATATTTCGCCATCCTTTGTGCGGGAGCGACTCCGACCAAGGAAATCGGGACAGAAGGAGCGGCAATATCGAAGCACCTGAAAGACAGCCTCATCAAGCCAGGTAGGTTCATCGGCAACATATTCAAGAATTCTGAGAAGGGGAAAGCCTTTGTTGGTGATTCGTCCGAATTCATGTGGCAGGTCTTCATGGCAGGGAGCATCAGCCCGAACACCGAAGCTCGTCCCGACATATTCAGTCATTTCACGGTTGATGAACTTTGCGACCTCTACGTTCCGGAGAATAACAGCATATATTTTTATTTGGGCATCTCATCCGAGGCTGGCGACTGCTACTCGGCGATTGCCAAACCAATAATAAAAGACTTCGTGGACAGAGCCGACGAGGCTTTGGCGAGCGACAGCAAGGTCGCGGTTAATCTTCGATTCGGTCACGATTCCGGACTCCTTCCTTTCGTCGGTACTTTGGGCATTGCCGGAATGGAGGAAAGATGGCACTCTGGCACGGTTCACGAGCGCTGGGCATCTTACAAGATGATTCCCATGGGTTCGAACTTCCAGATGATTTTCTATCGCAACCGCAAAGGCGATGTGCTTGCGAAGATGCTCTACAACGAGAAAGAAACTACTATTCCTGCGCTGAAGCCTTGGAGAGGGCCATACTACAAGTGGCCGGAGCTTAGGGAATATTTCATGAACATAATGAATTCGATCAAAGATGAATAAGACAATATCGACGATCTTGGCGGCCTGCCTGATCTGGCTGCCGGCACAAGCCCAGAGCTTCAGGGAGAAGATTGCGGCTGACCCGGACAGGGCTGGGGGAGTCTACCATTCCTATGAATATGTCGAAGTCCCGTCTACGCCTGCACCTGATGGCTACAGGCCATTCTACATTAGCCATTATGGCAGGCATGGATCCAGATACCATATTAAACTGAAATATTTCGACGGCGCCACCAAGATTCTTGATTCCGCACGCACGGAGGGGCTTCTGACCGAAGAGGGCATCTTGCTGTCAAGGCAGCTGGATACCCTGTTGGAAGAACATCAGGGCATGGCCGGAATGCTGACGGAAAGGGGAGCGGGGGAGCATCGCGGGATAGCCTCTCGTATGTTCACGAATTATAAAGATGTGTTCTCAGGCCGTAGGAATGAGGTCGCATGCGTGTCGAGTTATATCCCAAGATGCTTGATAAGCATGTCTAATTTCACCGCGGAATTACTGGATTGCGCGAACCTGGAAGACATTGACGGACTGGATTTCAGTTATCGGACCGGCCCTAAATACCTTGACTACATAAGCGCTGACGTGAAATCTGATAAGGCCTATGATAAGAAGCGCTATGCGATGGCCGACAGCATGAGACAAGCCCTGGTCAGCACAGACAGATTCATTGCCGCTATATTCAAGAATCCAGCAACGGCTGCATCCAGAGTGGGGGATCCCATGAAATTCGTTCATGAAGTTTTCATTGGCGGAGGCATAAGCCAATGCACGGATGCCCGCCCCGACATATTCAGTCACTTCACTCTTGACGAGCTTATCGGACTCTGGAGGACTGAGAACAGCAGGATGTACAGCAAATATTGCAATGCAGTAGGGTTTGGCAGTTATTACGTTTCAGCTGCGAAGCCTCTTATCGCTGACTTCGTGGAAAAGGCAGATGCTGCCTTGGAGAAGGGGAGCCGCAGGGCTGCTGATCTTCGCTTTGGCCATGACACCGGAATCCTTCCATTCGTCAGCGCCATCGGCATAAAAGGGTTAGACGACAGCATGCTCAGTTCCAAGGCAGATGAGCGCTGGGCCTCTTTCGAGATGATTCCGATGGGCGCTAACTTCCAGATGATCTTCTATGAGAACGCTTCTGGAAACGTCATCGTGAAGATGCTCTACAACGAAAAAGAGACTTCTTTGCCTGCTCTTGGCAAAGGCCCTTACTATCTCTGGAAAGAGCTTAGGAGCTACCTTATAGATAGAATGAACGCTCTGGATGGGTCTCTGCTTGAGCAGGACACAAAAGAGAGCGAACACAACGGCATTTAGGTAAATTTGAATCATGAATATTTTAGGGAATATCCTCTGGCTGGTATTTGGCGGCTTGCTTACGGCGCTTTGGTATTTCATATACGGCTTGCTGGCCTGCATCACCATCGTAGGTATTCCGTTTGGCATCGCACTTTGGCGCATGGCTGTGCTTTCCCTTGCTCCATTCGGGAAGAAGGTGGAGATAAGCCCTGACAGGGGCGGATGCTTCATGATCCTGTTCGATGTGCTGTGGATTCTCTTCGGGTGGTGGGAAATTGCAATCACGCACGCCGTCCTTGGCCTGCTGTTCTGCATCACTATCGTCGGCATACCATTCGGCCGCATGCATTTCCGCCTCGCCAAATTCTCTCTCCTGCCATTCTCGATGAAAGTCAGCTAGAGACCCCAGCCGGCATTAGTATGGATTACTGACGCTAACCGCTACTTCATCGACCCCGGTGCGCTCGTCGGTGGCCAAATCACGCACTGGGGCATATTCCTTTATAGAAGCAATCAGTCTTGAAAGATATTCCTTGAGGTCTGTCCATTTGTAAAAAGGCCCTTCAAATGGCTTCAGTGCCGGGATTGCCGCGTCCATCTCGTTGTAGAGCAGACGGACGATTACGTCATTTTCCCGATTGCGGTAGAACACCATTTGCAGGTTCGATCCCATCGGGATCATGTCGAAATTCGCAAAGTGATTATGAACGGAGGCAGATTGCCATCTGTGATGAAGGCCTTCGTCGGCAGGCAGGTCGTTTACTTTGATTCCGAGAGTGCCTATAAGCGGCAACAGTCCCGTGTCATGCCCGAATCTCAGATCCGCTGCCCTATCGCTGTTTTCCGCAAGCGCTGCGTCTGCCTTTTCGATGAAATCCTCTATCAGAGGTCTGGCTATTTGAGCGTAGAAATCCCCGGCTTCGGCTGAGATGCCGTAAGTGTAGTATAGCCTGGAATTACTTGGTATCCAGCATGATACGAGTTCGTCTACGGTAAAGTGACTGAATATGTCAGGGCGAAATTCGGTATCCGGGCTTATACAGCCAGTCATGTATGTCTGATACACAAGCTCTTTCGGTTTCTCTACCAATGAATATGCTTTAGCAGGGTCTTTGAACATTTTGCTGAAGAATCTGTCAGTGTCGATGAGGCTGTCCTTGAGGTGTTCCACGATGGCATCGCAGTCTTTGCCATATTCCTCGGACCAGAGATCCATGCTGAGGTAGTCAAGGTATTTCGGCCCGGTCTGATAGTGGACGTTGAGGTCGTCATCATTTTTCAGCAACGTTTCCGTGAAGTTTGCCATGCTCATGAGGCACCTTGGCCAGTAGCTTGATATGCAATCGACTTCTTTGCGTCCTTTGAAAACCTGCCTGAAATTGTTGTACATCCTTCCTGCTATGGCATGATGCTCAGCCTTACCCCTTTCTGTGAGCATTCCGAACATGCCCTGATGCTCTTCCCAGACGGTGTCCAGCTGCCTTGAGAGCAGGATTCCTTCATCTGTCAGAAGCCCTGCGTTACGAGCAGAGTCCAGCACTTCTATCGCATGCCTGAATGTCGTTCCACTCTGATGGTATCTAGAGCCGTGCCTGCCGTAATGGCTGATATAGAACGGCTTATAGCCTTTGGGCGCATCTGCTGTCGTCACGCCGGAATATTCATAATAGTGATATACTCCTGCAGCCCTCTCCGGGTTCTGGATTATTCTGTCTTTGTACCATTGGGCGCTGGCGTTCAGGCTTGGCAAACAAAATGCTACTGATAGCAAAAAGATGAGGAAGTGTCTAATTCTCAGCATATTAATATATGAATATATTACCTTGGCGTCCGTGCTGCCTTGGCAACGGCAAAGTTAGGAAAACCTCCCCGAAATTCCTTCCATGTCACTGAAATGTAATATCTGCTAGTATTTGGCCTTATCGGGTTTCTGCACCCATGTCCGCATGTCGGATCAAATGACAGTGTTATCGGTTAGGATTACTTTGCGGATGAATGGACTCTGGTGGCAGTATGGGATGTATGCGAGGGAAGGGAGAGGCTTGGTGATTATGAGGCTGGCGGCTTTTCCAACGGCGATGGAGCCCAAGGTGTCCGAGACTCCCATGGCGTAGGCCGAATTCAAGGTGCATGCGTTGAACGCTTGAGCTGGGGTGAGCCTCATCTTGATGCATCCGAGTGCCATAACGAAGCGCATGTCGCCGGAAGGGGAGGAACCTGGATTGTAGTCCGAAGCCAGGGCCACGCCAAGTCCTGCGTTGATATATTCCTTAGCCCTTCCATACTGCATGTTCAGGAAGAAAGATGCCCCTGGCAGCATGGTTGGCATGGTTCGCTTGCCTCGCAAGGCTTCTATTTCAGCTTCGCCCGTGTCTTCGAGATGATCGACTGACAGAGCATCATGGGCGGCAGCGATCTGCACTCCGCCAGAGCATGCCAGCTGATTCGCATGAATCTTCGGCACAAGTCCGCGAGCCTCACCGGCGGACATTATCCGGTCAGCGTCCGAGACCGAGAAAAATCCTTCTTCGCAGAACACGTCCACGTATTCGGCAAGTTTCTCAGATGCCACGGCAGGAATCATCTCATTGCAGACCAGATCCACATAAGCTTCATGGCTGTAACCCCTTCCGATTGCATGGGCTCCTAGGAAAGTGGCTTTTATCATGACGCTGGTGGTTTCTTTTATGCGTCTGATGACTCGCAGCATTTTCAGTTCGTCTTCAAGAGTGAGGCCGTAGCCACTCTTGATCTCGATGGCTCCCGTCCCCTTGGCTGTCATCTCCTTCACCCTCGCCATGGTCTGCGAATATAATTCATCTTCGCTGGTGCGGTGAAGAAGATCGGCGGAATTTAGGATTCCTCCGCCTCGGGAGGCTATTTCGGCATAGCTCAGCCCAGCTATCTTGTCAATGAATTCCTGTTCCCTGGAGCCTGCGTAGCAGATATGGGTGTGCGAGTCGCAGAACGTGGGCAGCACCATTCCACCTCCGGCATCCATGATTTCCCAGCCATCAGGCTCTGGGATGTCACAGGCAGGCCTGCCACGTCCGGCTCCAGGACATTCCGTCATAGGGCCGAATCCTGAAATCCTGCCATTCTGCGCCAGCAGGTAAGCATTTTTTATGGATGTAACTTCGTCCATCTCGCTTCCCTGTTTGCGGAGCATCCCTTGCGGCGTTATTCCGGCCAGCTCGCCGATATTCTTTATCAGTATATTCATGAGCGAGTAATATTTTGGCATCCTTTGCCTGCAAATGTCAGCTGATGAACTCGATAGATTTCTGGATGAGCGGATGCATGTAGGCATCGTCGCTAATGAACGGCACATCCTTGCGGTAATCCTGGAGCAGCCTCTCGATTGCCTGCGAGGACCTGCCTCCCGAAAGACGGTGCCTGAAATCCATTGCCTGCGCAGCATTGAACAGCTCGATGGCAAGCACGGTGCGGCAATTATCCACCACCCGCACTAGCTTGGTCGCAGAATTCGAGCCCATGCTTACGTGATCTTCCTGCCCTTGTGAAGATGGAATCGAATCCACAGACGCAGGCCAGCAGAGGCCCTTGTTCTGGCTCACTATCGAAGCTGCGGTGTACTGAGGAATCATGAAGCCGCTGTTCACCCCTGGATTGGCGACCAGGAATTTTGGAAGGCCCCTCTCGCCAGAGATAAGCTGGTAGATTCTGCGTTCCGAGATGTTCGCGAGTTCTGACATGGCAATTGCCAGGGTGTCCATGGGAATTGCGATCGGCTCCCCGTGGAAATTGCCTGCCGAGATTATCATGTCTTCGTCAGGGAATATGTTAGGGTTGTCAGTGGCCGAGTTGATCTCGTTCTCTATCACGGATTCTACGTAGCGGATGTTGTCTTTCACCGCCCCATGCACCTGAGGAATGCATCTAAATGAATATGGATCCTGCACGTGGACTTTCTGCATGTTCATAAGTTCGCTGCCATCCAGCAATTTCAGGAAAGCCTCGGCAGTCTCCATCTGCCCGATATGTCTTCTCAGCTTGTGCGTGAGCGGCAGGAACGGCTCTATCCTCCCGTCATAAGCCTCAAGCGACATCGCTCCTATCTTATCGGCCCATGCCGAAAGCTTCTTGCATTGGATTAGCGACCACACAGCATGAGCGCTCATGAACTGGGTACCGTTCAGCAGCGCCAGGCCTTCCTTGGACTGCAGCCTGATTGGTTCCCAGCCCATTTCTGTCCAGACATCTTTGCTTTGTCGGATTTCACCTTTGTAAAGCACTTCGCCGAGGCCTATCAGGGGCAGGCTCATGTGAGCAAGCGGCGCCAGGTCGCCAGAAGCCCCAAGCGAGCCCTGCTGATATATTACTGGCAATATGTCGTTGTTGAACATGTCTACAAGCCGCTGTACGGTGATCAGCTGCGTGCCTGAATGGCCGTAGGATAGGCATTGCACCTTCAGGAGCAGCATCAGCTTAACTATTTCCGGACGGACGGCGTCTCCCGTTCCGCAGGCGTGCGACATCACGAGATTGTGCTGAAGCGCAGAGAGTTTGTCCTCGGGGATAGTCACGTTGCAGAGCGAGCCGAAGCCGGTGGTCACTCCGTAAACCGGTCTGCTGAGGTCTTCCATCTTGCTATCGAGGTACTTGCGGCACTTCTCGATAGCCGACACGGCTCCTGCGCCGAGTTCTATCCGCTCGTGCTTTTCTATTATGTCTTGAATTCTGCCCAGGCTTAGGTGGGCGCTGGAAATTGTATGAGTCATATATTCTTCGTAATTATATTCCTTTGAGAGCGTCTCTGACGAGGGAGTCATCAGCATGGTTCGGTAGGGTGACCTTCAGGCCAGGGGTTCGCTCCATCTCGCGACTAATGGCATGAGCTGCGCCTTCGTTGCGTGCCCAGCTCCGGCGCGCGATTCCATTGTTCACGTCCCAGAATAACATCTCCTTTATATGCCTTGCAGAGTCATCGGAGCCGTCAATCACCATTCCGAAGCCGCCATTGATGACCTCGCCCCAGCCGACCCCGCCGCCATTGTGGATCGATACCCACGTTGCACCACGGAAACTGTCCCCTATGACGTTCTGGATGGCCATGTCGGCAGTAAACTGGGAGCCGTCGTAAATGTTAGAAGTCTCCCTGAACGGGGAATCGGTGCCTGATACGTCGTGATGATCGCGCCCCAGAACTATTGGAGCCTTGATCTTGCCGCTGCGGATGGCTTCGTTGAAAGCCAGGGCGATTTTTGTCCTGCCCTCGCAGTCGGCATAGAGGATGCGAGCCTGGGATCCTACCACCAGATTGTTTTTCCCAGCCTCCTCGATCCAATGTATATTGTCGCGAAGCTGGCCCTGAATTTCTTCTGGAGCCGTGCGAGCTTCTTCTGCAAGCACCTTGATGGCAAGCTCGTCCGATTTCGCCAGGTCGGCAGGGTCTTCACTCATGCAGACCCACCTGAACGGTCCGAAACCATAGTCAAAGTACAACGGTCCCATGATGTCCTGCACGTATGAAGGATAGCGGAAATGCCCGTCTGCCATGATATCTGCTCCCGCGCGTGAAGATTCCAGCAGGAAAGCATTGCCGTAGTCGAAAAAGTACATTCCATCAGCTGTCAGCTTGTTGATGGCTGCGACTTGCCTTCGCAGAGACGCTTGAACTGCTTCCCTGAATTTCTCAGGTTCTGCCGCCATCATATTCTTTGATTCCTCGAGAGTCAGCCCTGCCGGATAATATCCGCCGGCCCACGGGTTGTGGAGCGAAGTCTGGTCCGTTCCAATATCCACATGAATATGCTCTTCCGCAAGCCTTTCCCAAAGGTCAACGACGTTGCCCACGTATGCCAGCGAGACTGTTTCCTTTCCCGACACGGCCTTGCGGATCCTCTGCAGCAGCTCGTCCAGGTTGTCGTGGAGTTCATCCACCCAGCCCTGGTCGTAACGCTTGCGGGCAGCCAGCGGATTGATTTCGGCGATTACGCTCACCACGCCGGCGATGTTTCCTGCTTTCGGTTGTGCGCCGGACATTCCCCCCAGGCCTGCTGAAACGAAAAGCATCCCCTTCATGTTCTCCCTGGTCCCTGCAATGCCTTTGGACTTCAACTGCTTGCGGGCTGCGTTCATCACCGTGATCGTGGTGCCATGCACTATGCCTTGCGGCCCTATGTACATGTAAGAGCCTGCCGTCATCTGGCCGTATTGCGAAACGCCCAGGGCGTTGAATTTCTCCCAGTCGTCTTGCTTGGAATAGTTGGGAATCACCATTCCGTTCGTGACCACTACTCGCGGGGCATCCCGATGGCTCGGGAATAGACCCAGCGGCAGCCCAGAATACATCGCCAGGGTCTGCTCCTCCGTCATTGTTGCAAGGTATTGCATGGTCAGCCTGTACTGCGCCCAGTTCTGGAATATGGCGCCGTTGCCTCCGTAGATGATGAGTTCGTGAGGATGCTGGGCGACTCTAGGATCCAGGTTGTTCTGGATCATAGCCATGATTGCCGCTGCCTGCTTGCATCTGCAAGGGTATTCGTCAATCGGGCGAGCGAAAATCTCGTACGATGGGCGGAAGCGGTACATGTAGATCCTTCCGTAGTCTTTCAGCTCCTTGGCAAATTCAGGTGCTAAGGTCGCATGGAACTTTGCAGGGAAGTAGCGCAGGGCGTTCTTCAGCGCCAGCGCCTTCTCCTCGTCCGTCAATATGTCCTTGCGCTTCGGCGCATGGTTGATCGTTCTGTCGTAAGGTTTCGGTTCCGGAATCCTGTCCTGAGGTATCCCGGCTAATATTTCTTCTTGAAAGCTTGTCATATCATTGAATTTTAGAGTTCACGATGTCAAGTATCTCCTTCTCTTCCTGAACGGCTTTGGCAGCAATTTCGGCGGCCTCGCCAACGAGACGGTCAGCGGCATCCCTATCCTTCAGCCCTGCCGCATTGATTTTCACGTTGAGTTCTGCGCCCAGTACAGCGGACCGGGCTGCCAAAGCGCCCACGCCGGCATCCGAAACCGAATTCGGATTGCCTCCGGAGGCCATGGCGCGAGCAATCTCAAATGCCTTGAGGCTGGCTTTCATGGTGCGCAAAGGCACTTTCGTGGCATGCAAGGTAGCTTCTTCGATGGCAGCGGCACGTGCCGCCTTCTCCTCGTCTGTGCCCTTTGGCAGCCCGAAAGCAGACATTATCTTGTCGAAGGCGGCAGTGTCCTCGTCCACGAGCGCAACCAGCTCGTGCATGATTGCCTGACCTTTCTCGGCCCAGTCGGAAAACTCTTTCCATCTATCGTCCCAGCCCCTCTTGTGAGCTGACAGGTTTGCGACCATGGTTCCAAGAGCGGCGCCGAGAGCGCCCATGTAGGCAGAGATTGACCCTCCGCCCGGGGCAGGGGACTCTGATGCCGTCTCGGCTGCGAAATTCTTCAGGCTCATCCTGACAAGCTTTTCCCTGCGAGCCTGTTCGGCAGGATCCACCATGAGATATTCAATGACCTTCTCATGCGGGTCGAAAGGCTTCAGGTCGTCCAGGCTCATGGACTTCACCGCAATCTTGATGATTTCTTCCTCAGATATTCCCAAAGATCTTTCCTGCTTCTCCAGGTAGTATTTCCCGGCATCAATCAGCACGCGCTTCGGCACCAGTCCGACTATCTCTGCGCCAGTCACGCGCAATCCGCGGGCTGTGGCAGCCCGGCACACCTCGTCGAAAGCAACGTGCAGTGGCGTCACATCGATGTCCGTGATATTCATTGAGACTTGTGCTATTCCATATTCATCAATATACCAGCCAATCGCCTTGCACCCTTTCAAGGTGCCAGGCTCCCAGATGTCATTCCCATTGGCATCCTTCAGCACCTTCCCGGTAAGGCTTCCGCCCTCACGCTTCTTGCGGCCTTTCTCGCGCACATCGAAAGCAATCGCCATCGCGCGTCGCACCGAAGTCGTGTTCAGGTTGAAATTCACGGCAACCAAGAAATTGCGGGCTCCCACGTTGATGGCTCCGCTCTTTGCCACTGTCTCGTTGTATTCCCCGGGTCCGAAGTCAGGAGCTCTGAGAGGATCTGCGATTTTCTCTGGCAGGGCCTCGTATTCTCCCGCCCTGCAAACCGCAAGATTTTTGCGTTCAGGCTTGAAAGCTGCCGCCTCGTAGCAGTAGCAAGGCACCCCAAGCTCCTCGTATATTCTTTTAGCCAAGCTGCGAGCCAGCTGCGCGCATTCCTGAAGCGTTATCCCCGCAACAGGCACAAGCGGTAGCACGTCGCATGCACCGGAGCGCGGATGAGCCCCATGGTGCTTTCTCATGTCTATCAGCTCGTTGGCTTTCACTACCCCTTGAAAAGCCGCTTCCAGAACAGCCTCTGGCGTTCCGACAAAAGTCACCACTGTCCTGTTGGTTGCTTCACCCTGATCCACGTCCAGCACTTTCACTCCTTCCTCTCCGGCTTTGGCAGATGCTATTGCCAAAACTATCTTGTCTATCACGCTTTTATCCCGCCCCTCGCTGAAATTCGGGACGCATTCGATTATCTGTCTCATGATTTCATTAAATGATATTTCCTTTATGTTATAAAATTATGAATAATTTCGGATAATCCCTATCAAAAACGCATAACTTTCTTCGAAAAAATTAAATATTCAAAGCATGCCGAAAGGAAAACAAATATTGCTAACTTAGATGAATCAAATGACCACGTCAAATGTTTAGATTTCTCATCAATTTATTCATCTTTGCCACCCTCGTGCCGTTCTCGCTTGACGCACAAGAGAATCCAGGTAAAATCATCGTGAGCTACGTCACTTCCTGGACTGACGTGATGCCGGACCCGACGACCATGACGCACATCAACTATGCCTTCGGGCATGTGAACAAAACCTTCGATGGCGTACGCATAGACAATCCGGACAGGCTTAGGCAGATTGTAGGGCTCAAAGAAAAGAATGCCGGCCTGAAAGTACTGCTTTCCATAGGCGGCTGGGGCAGCGTCGGCTTCAGCACCATGGCATCTAGGCGGCACGACAGGAGTGATTTCGTCAAAGACTGTGGCCGAGTCGTTAATGAATATAACCTCGACGGCATCGACATAGACTGGGAATATCCTACCAGTAATGCTGCCGGGATAGACAACTCTCAGAAAGACACGAAGAACTTCACCACCCTGATGAAAGACCTGCGCAAGGTCTTAGGCGATGACAAACTTCTTACGCTTGCGTCAGTAGCTTCTGGTGAATACATTGACTTCAAGGCAGTTTCACAAGTAGTAGATTTCGTGAATATAATGTCTTACGACATGGGAAGCGCTCCAAAGCATCATGCATCTCTCTACAAATCAGAACATACTGGCTGGATGAATACATCCGAGGCTGTTGAGAAGCACATTGCTGCCGGAGTGCCAAAAGATAAGATAGTGGTCGGCATTCCATTCTATGGCAGAGGCGGATCGGTTCTCCCAAGTTTCGTGAATTATAGGGATATCCCTAATCAACAGGGAGTTGAATGCTGGGATGACGCTGCTGAAGTGCCATACCTGGCCGATGAGAACGGGACATTGATTCTTGGCTACGATAACCCTCGCTCCATTGCCATAAAATGCAAATACATCATCGATAATGGCCTTCGTGGCGGAATGTACTGGGACTATTCCGGAGATAACGATCGGGGCGATTTGCGAAATACGATGCGTGACTGCCTTCTTGGAAATATGCAAGATCGCGGTTTCCCGGGCAATTATGCCAAGGCACCTCGCTTCAAGGCTCTCATCTATTATTCAACGAGCGAGGAGGTCGCTCATGTCCAATTTGCCGAGCAGACTGTTGAGTTCATGAAAAAGCTGAACTATGGCGATGGGTTCATATTGGACGTGACGACGGATTTGTCTGGTTATGACTACGACAAACTGAAGGACTACAGCGTCGTGATAATGCCGAATGCTTCTCCGAAAAGTCCCGAAGCAAGGAAGGCTTTCGAAAAATACATGGAAAACGGTGGAGGCTGGGTGGGTTTCCACGGTGCAGGTTACAATGACGCCAGGACGAATTGGCCTTGGTTCAACGGATTTCTTGGCACAGGCACTTTTCTTTGCAATAACTGGCCTCCTCAGCCAGCCCTGCTCGATGTCAATGCCATAGGTCATGATGTTACGAAGAATCTTCCGGAACATTTCGTGGCTCCTGCAAGCGAATGGTATATGTGGAATGATGATCCGACGACCCGTGACAATGTAACAGTGCTTCTTTCCCTTTCTCCAAAGAACTATCCTATCGGCATAAAGGACGTCATCAGCTTTGGAGCCTTCCCAGTGGTATGGACGAATGCGAAGTACAGGATGATCTATTTGAACATGGGGCACGGGGATGAGGAATATGCCGATGCCACCCAAAAGCTTCTTTTCATTAATGCTATCCGCTGGATCATTAGCCGCGACCCAAAAGGCGACCCATTTAAAATAAAATGAATTTGCGACAATGTTAATTCTTTAAAATACCCTTTATATGAGACGTGACATATTCATTATTTTCATCTTGGCTGTTCTTTTCGGAGCTATGTCTTGCTCCCGGAAGGCGGTTGACGATCATCCTGAACTTGTTTCAGTGATTTGAAGCTCAATCTGCCTGTATTTGCACTAGTGCGATTTGCAATAGATCTCATAATTATGCCTTTAAATCAAATTTTTTAAAACGTTTCATATTTCCGAAATCTTAGCTATATTTGGATGCCGGTCTCAGTCCCCCAGCACTAACCTAATGACATATAAGTGCATTATTATTGTTCAAGTCTTTCTATTTCAATAGTTCGTTAGTTTTATATTTTTTACGCCACGGCGCGGACGCCGTAGAATAAGAGTTCTTTGAAATCAGTGTTATTTAATCGCAAGTTCGCGTGT
>ONBM01000057.1 GCA_900316045.1 uncultured Bacteroidales bacterium
TGGGATATCTTTTTTACAGAAAGAATGTTCAGACCAGTCGGACGATGGTCGATGTGCTTAGTGTCGTACTGCATAATTGACGCGCGGGTAGCCGTCCCGATAGGATAAGTCTTACCCATATCCTTCAGGACGGCCTTAAGCATGGTCTCGTTTTCGTCTCCTAGCTGGCATCCGTCAAACGGATCATCCTCGACTTTGATCGCCGGAGATATTCCTGACGGATAGGCATCATTCTGGTCATTGACGTTCGTGAATTTGCCGACCATGACGTACATGCCCCACTCTTTGATCAAAGAATAGTCGGATGCCCTCTCATAGATATCTTCAGGAGCGAGCATCCACCCGGAGCAGAATTTGCCGAAAGTCGTTTCGCCATACAGGTTGACATTCATGTAAGGCTGCAGGCCGATGATCAGTCCTTCGGAAGCCGAAGCGGTATTGCCTGTCGTGATCACGTACAGATCATTCAGGTTCAGATTTGCATCCGTCACGTCTACCGTAACCTCCTTGCCATCAATAGTGGTCGAGTTCTGCGAAGAGAAATACTCATTGAGGTCATACCCGCTCTTCTTGAAAGATTCAGTGAGAATTCCATTGTAGACATTCTTCTGGAAAACATCTTTGCCAGAAACATTCTGCCAAGGGGCAATGAGCGACGCCAGGACATCTTCAGTGAAAACATAGCCGCCTCCGTTATAGCGAAGGTCAAGTATCAGCTTCTCGATGCCGGCAGACTTAAGCTTCCGGCAAGAATCGCACAGGGCTTGCGCAGACTTAAGGTCGAAGGAATTGTAGACCATGTAGCCAACCTTATCCCCATTCACGTCGAAAGTCTTTGTCATCAGGATTGGGTCCTCGTACATTGTTACCGCCGCGAGCGGAATCTCTTTCACATTGTCGGAGTCTAGATAGCCCTCAGAAGTCAATCCGGTGACTCCGAGCGAGAGAGAAGCCTTGTTGAAAATGTCATAAACATTGCTGCCTGTAATCGCCTGACCTCCATAGTCGAGGATTATGTCTCCCCTCTTGATTCCAGCTTTCGCAGCCGGGCCGTCCTTGAATACATAATTAACCAAAAGGAAATATTCCCCAGGTTTGTTGGATATGGTTCCAACTGCGAAATCCAATCCGAACGTCGTAGAGTTGCCTTGCACCGAAGACTCCATGTCACTAAGCCTCTCCATGAGCATAGTCCACTTGTCAACCTCCTTGCCATTCTCTCTATAGATAATGTCACTCACGACGGCAATAGGCGTCGTGCAAGTGTCTGGATTCAGTCGCTTTATGTCACCTGCTATCTCTTTGTTCCAAAGATAGTACGTTTCCAGGACGTCAATGGCAAACTGGTCTACCTTCTTCGTCACTGCCGAAACCTCAACCTGAGAGCTTCCTCCATTTTTGCGACTATCTATCTTGAAATCATCATCGTCATCGCAAGCTACAAAAAAAATTGCCGCACCAAACGTTGCTGCGGCAATGATAAAGTTCTTAAATATTTTCATGTCAAACGATATATTCATTAATGCTGCTCTTTCGTAAGAGAAAGAACATTAGCAATTTACATGCCAATGAATATATTTCAGTCTGCTTCCACGCCTGAATATGACGTTGGATAGTCTCCGAATTTAAGGCTGAAAGAAATGCTGTCGTCTGCGCGGGAGCTGTCATTCTCATCGGTGATTTCGCCGGTCAGTCCGGTCACGGCGTACATTTCATATTCTTTTCCTCCGGTCAGAGGCACTATGCCGTTTCCGGAGATTTCCGCTTTGTTTTTTGAAACGATTTTAAAGGCTACTCCCGGGACGGTGATGTCCAGAGACACCGGCATCTGAGGGACGAATTTCACTTTTTCGAAATTCAGGCTCAGCGTACCTTGAGTCTTATCTGAATTGGAGAACACCACGTCCGAGACCCTTACAGTAGTATTGTCCGTCGTAAAGTCTGAACCCATGAAAGCGACAGTCAATTTTCCAGAGAAAGTCTCGGCTTCAACCACATCGTTGTCTTTATCGTCATCGTCTTTCGTGCAAGAGATGGTTGTTGCTGAAACGAAGATTGATGCCATGAAGGCCATGACCGACAGAGGCCTGCGAAATAATTTATTGTTGAACATATTCATAAAAGATTAATTGTTAAAAGTCTAAGTTGATGCCGGCAGTGAATCTGGCAGGTTTGCTCCTCTGTGTAGTAGTCTTCGTCAGTGAGGTTTTCTCCCCTGGCGAATATGCTGAATCTGCCGAAGTCGAAGCTCACGTTTGCCGCAAGGAGGCCATACCAGCCCTGCGAGCGAGTGTTGGACTCATTCCACCAAATTCTTCCGACTCCAGTATATTCAGCACCTATTTCAATGCTCCTCATTATTCCTTTCTTGAAATCCATTCTGTAGCTGCCTCGCAGCGAAAGGGTCTGCTCTGGAGAATAAGGAATATGGTTTCCTTTGTAATCGTAATTGCCGTCGAAATATTCAGCGAACTCGGCATGTGTGTAGCCATAAGAAGCATTTAGCGACAGGCCCTTGTAGCTCCAGGCGGCCTCGCTCTCGACGCCGCAGCTGTAGGACTGCCCTACATTGGCCATCATCCTGCCAGTGGACTTACCAGCAGGAAACACTGTAATCTGCTGATTCTCTGCGTCAATGTAAAAGAATGATGCCGAGACGTTTACCTTGTGGCCGCTTTTGGAAGCGAACCCGTAACGGAAACCAATCTCATAATCGAGGCTCGTCTCTGGCTTATAGACGGTGTTCTTCACCGTCACTGCATTTTCATCTTCCCCATCCAGATGCACGCCCATGTCGTTCATCACCCCCGTCATCAGCTTGTTCTGGAGAATGTCGGAAAAAATCTGCGTGTTGAATCCGCCTGATTTATAACCCCTTGCAATGCTTCCGAAGAATTTCAGGCCGAAACGTGTGTCGTAAATGGCGGAAACCTTCGGCAGGAACTGCCAGTAAGAATTGCGAATCCTGCCGTCATAGACCGAAGTGAATTCTCTGTATTCAGAGACCAACGGCGGGAAAGCATAGTGCAGAGTGGCCCTGCTGTCATATTTCATGTGATTCCACTCCCAGTCCAGACGGATGCCCGCAGTCAGCAGCCATCTCCCGAGCGTAAAATAAGACTCATGGTAGAGTGCCTGATTGACTGTCCAGATGTCGAAGTCGTCAGCTATCGGGAAACTGTCGTCGGAAATTGCCAGCTGCCCTATCTGCGGAGGAATATGAGCATTCGCATTATCCAAGATCAAAGTCTGGATGCCGTCACGCTTGAAAGTCACCGGTGCATCCATGTTATTGAATCTCACGAAACCGAAATAACCGCTTTGGCTGTCCCACCAATCAGGATGATTGCTTGGCCTGAGCGTAACTTCCTGAGTGGCGGCATATTCGTGCTGCATCTGCATGAGGGTGAACATTGAGGCGCTGGTGAAGTCCTGGTCCATATCCATCCTGTCGCTGAGGATTTGCAAACTGGAAATAGAGTTCAGCGTGAATTTCTCAAGACTGAATGTGAGCTTAGTGGCATCAGTGATGCTCAGCCTCTGGTAACCGCAGTCATCGTTGTAGCTAATCGGCCGCAAATTGCCATCGACGAGCTGCTTGTAAGGGTATCCGCCTTGATTCAGATACGAGACAGTGGTGCCATGGTCAAAATGCAATGCATTGCTAATGTCTGACACGAACCTTCCTCTAATGTAGAAGTCATTGCCCCAGTCGCACTTATCGTCGTCATATTCGTTAGTGAAGAATCCTTCCGTGTGCCTTAGGGCCGCCACGACGCCGAATTTCCCCTGATACCAAGCCCCTGAGGCATTAATAGTGCCACCAGAACCGTAACTTAGCCTTGCTCTGCCGCCTTGGACATATTCAGGAGAGAGCGTGCTCACTGCCATCACCCCGCATAAGGAGTTCCTTCCATAAAGGGTGCCTTGCGGCCCCCTGAAAAGATCCATTTTACGAATGTCCAGAAGACTGAAATCGTAATTGTTCTTGTTCAGCACCGGCACGTCATCGATGTAGAGACCTATGACCGGATTGTCGATTCTGGAGCCGAAGCCTCGCATATAGACGGAAGATGTCATGGACGATCCGTAGTCCGGAATCATGAAATTCGGAATCTCGGCAGAGAAATCCTTAGGAGCAGCGAAGCCTTTCCTCTCAATGTCTTTCATGAATATGGTAGTGACTGGCGTGGCCAGGCGCTCCAGCGGCACTGCCTGCTTCACAGAAGATGTCACGACGCTGGCGCTGAGGGTATCATAAATCTCGCCATCTGGCAACGGCGGGATAGATAAGAAGGCAGCTGCTGTGAGCAAAGCAATGATCATATTGCATTAATTATAATTTCTCAAAAATAAGACAAGGCTACGAATATACTGCTTTTATCAAAATCCCACAAAAGATTTTCCAATCACCTGCCTTGGTTTACATCTAATAATATTTAACTACATAAGGTTTTATTTTTAATAATTTCTCTGAATTTTCTTGGAAATAGTTTTATTTTGCTATATTAGCAACAGAAAAAGTCTTGACCTTGCATCATGACATTTTTCATGGCTACTGGAATATATAATTAATAACACACCCTGCAAATTTATGAAAACAAAATCCGTAGATGACCTCATGGTCATCAGGCGAAGGGCGGAGGGAATGCTCTCACTGAGAGAGAAATGCAATGCCATAGTCAGCGAGGAGAGCTGCGGACTTGATAAGGGCACCGAGCATATTCAGATCCTCTGTTGTGGCGGAACAGGATGTAAAGCATCTGAGAGCGCTCTCATCGCCGAGAATCTTCAAGCTTCCATCAAAGAACACGGAATAGCAGACAAAGTGGATGTCATAACCACCGGATGCTTCGGCTTCTGCGAGAAAGGTCCTATCGTCAAGATCATCCCGGACAATACTTTCTACACCCAGGTCACTCCCGATGACGCAGAAGAAATAGTCAGGGAACACATAGTCAAAGGGAATAAAGTGGAGCGCCTGCTCTACCTGGACCCAAAGACCCTCAGGCACATCAGCGACTCGAAGCACATGAACTTCTACGGAAAGCAGATTCGAATCGCCTTGCGCAACTGCGGATTCATAGATCCGGAAAACATTGAGGAATATATCGCCAGGGATGGTTATCAAGCTCTTGCTGATGCGCTCACGAAATCGACTCCTGAGGAAGTGATAGAGAAGGTGAAGGCATCCGGTCTTCGCGGCCGCGGAGGCGCCGGCTTCCCTACCGGCAAGAAATGGGAATTCTCAAGGAGCTATCAGTCAGATGAGAAATATGTCGTCTGCAACGCTGACGAGGGAGACCCCGGAGCATTCATGGACCGCTCCATAATGGAGGGCGACCCGAATTCGATCGTGGAGGCCATGACCATCTGTGGCTATTGCATCGGCTCGCATGACGGCCTCATCTACATCAGGGCAGAGTACCCGTTGGCGGTGCACAGAATCCAAGTCGCCATAGAGCAAGCTCGTGAATATGGTTTCTTGGGCAAGGATATTCTTGGAACAGGCTTCGACTTCGACATAGAAATCCGCTACGGCGCAGGAGCGTTCGTCTGCGGAGAGGAGACTGCCCTCATCCACTCGATGGAAGGCAAGCGAGGCGAGCCGACGCTCAAGCCGCCTTTCCCTGCAGAATCCGGATACTTGGGCAAGCCGACCAACGTGAACAACGTCGAGACGCTGGCGAATATCCCTATCATATTGACCAAGGGCGCGGAATGGTTCTCCTCCATAGGCACGGAAAAATCCAAAGGCACCAAGGTGTTCGCCCTCGCTGGGAAAATCAACAATGTGGGGCTGATAGAAGTGCCGATGGGCACCACGCTCAGGGAAATCATCTACGACATCGGCGGGGGTGTTAAAAACGGCAAGAAATTCAAGGCTGTGCAGACTGGAGGACCTTCCGGCGGCTGCCTTACGGAGAAGCACCTCGACATCCCTATCGATTACGAAAGCCTTACCGCGGCAGGCTCAATGATGGGCTCTGGCGGAATGATCGTGATGGACGAAGATGACTGCATGGTTTCAGTCGCTAAATTCTATCTGGAATTTACGGTTGGCGAATCCTGCGGGAAATGCACTCCTTGCCGGATCGGCAACAAAAGGATGCTTGAGATATTGACCAGGATCACCGAAGGCAACGGGGAGATGGCTGACTTGCAGAGACTGAAAGACTTGGCTACCGTCATCAAGGACACCGCTCTTTGCGGACTCGGGCAAACTTCCCCGAACCCGGTTCTCTCCACTATCAATAATTTCTATGACGAATATGTAGAGCACGTGAAGAACCGCAAGTGCCGCTCCAAGAAGTGCAAGGCCCTCCTGACATACACGATAGACCCTGCCAAGTGCAAAGGCTGCGGACTGTGCGCCAAGGACTGCCCGGCCTCGGCCATCATGGGAACCGTGCGCAAGCCTCACGTAATCAATCCTTACGAGTGCATAAGATGCGGAATGTGCATGTCCAGATGCCACTTCGGAGCAATCTCTGTCTTTTAATGAATATGCCATGGAAAATATAAATCTGAAAATAGACAATCACGAGGTCTTCGTTCCGAAGGGGACGATGATTCTTGAGGCAGCTGCATCGATAGGAATCAATATTCCTACTCTTTGCCACCTCAACCTGAGAGGGACATGCGTTCAGAACCGCCCGGCTTCTTGCCGGCTTTGCGTGGTGGAGATTCAAGGCCGCCGGAATCTGGCGCCTGCCTGCGAGACGAAATGCATGCCGGACATGGTCGTGAGCACGAATTCCATGAGAGTCATAAAGGCTCGCAAGACAATCGCCGAGCTGATTCTGTCGGATCATCCTAATGACTGCCTCACCTGCCCTAAATGCGGGGAATGCGAGCTGCAGGCTTTAATCACCCGGCTGAACATAACCGAAATGCCTTTCAAGGGCGGTGAGCTTTCGCAACGCAAGAAAGAGCTCACTTGCTCGATAACCAGGAATATGGACAAGTGCATATATTGCCGTCGTTGCGAGACTATGTGCAACGATGTCCAGACAGTCGGCGCTCTTGGCGCAGTGCGCAGGGGCTTCGACACCACGATAGCTCCGTCCTTCGACAAGATGCTGAAGGATACGAACTGCACAAGCTGCGGGCAGTGCGTTGCCGTTTGCCCTACCGGAGCGCTGACCGAGCACGACAACACTGACCAGCTGATGGACGACCTTCGCAATCCGGACAAGATCGTCATCGCCCAGCCTGCTCCTGCGGTGCGCGCCGCCTTGGGAGAAGAATTCGGAATGCCAGCTGGCACGCTTGTCACTGGAAAGCTCGCCACCGCCCTGCGAGAACTTGGATTCGATTACGTTTTCGACACCGATTTCGCCGCCGACCTTACTATAATGGAGGAAGGCTATGAAATACTGGACAGGCTTAAAAGGCATCTGGAGGGAGACAAGAGCGTGAAACTGCCGATCATGACTTCATGCTGCCCTGGATGGGTCAACTTCTTCGAACACGAGTTCCCGGATTTGCTGGACTACCCTTCCACGGCCCGCTCGCCTCAGGCGATGTTCGGAGCCATAGCCAAGAGTTACTGGGCAGAGAAGATGGGCATTCCAAGAGAAAAACTGGTCGTGGTCTCAATAATGCCTTGCCTGGCGAAAAAATACGAGGTTACTCGCAACGATCTCAAACACGGCGGGTTGCCAGACGTTGACTATTCGATATCCACCCGAGAGCTGGCCAGAATCCTGAAACGAGCCAACATCGGTTTCGCCGGCCTGCCGGATTCCGATTTCGACAAGCCTCTCGGGGAATCAACGGGGGCTGGCGTCATCTTCGGCACTACCGGTGGCGTTCTGGAGGCGGCACTGAGAACTGTCTATGAGGCATACGCAGGCAAGACTCTTCCTAAGATTGAATTCACGGAAGTTCGTGGCCTGGAGGGCATCAGGGAGGCGACGATAGATTTGAACGGGTTCCCGCTCAAGGTTTGCGTGGCTCACACTCTAGGCAACGCCCGCAGGATAATGAACAAGCTGCGCTCAGGGGAACTGGACTACCACGTGGTCGAGGTCATGGCCTGCCCTGGCGGATGCATAGGCGGGGGCGGCCAGCCTTATCATCATGGCCACGTAGAAGTATTGCAGGCTCGCCAGAAGGCGTTATATTCAGAAGACGAGCACAAGCCTATCCGCAAGAGCCACGAGAATCCTGACATCCTGAGGCTCTACGAGGAATATCTCGGGGCTCCGCTCAGCGAGCGATCCGAAGAGCTGCTGCACACGCATTACATTGACAAAAGCATTAAAATGACCTGGTAAAATTCTATGAATATGTCAGATTTCAAATTATCTCCTGAAGTCGTGAAGCAAGTCGAAGCTATTTGCGAGAAGCACGGAAACAAACCAGGCGAGCTGATCAACATCCTGCATGAGTGCCAGAACAATTACGGCTATCTTCCGGAGCCCATGCAGAGAGTCATTGCCGCTAAACTCGGAATACCTGCGACTCAGGTCTATGGAGTGGTGACGTTCTACTCGTTCTTCACCATGACCCCGAAAGGCAGGCATCCCATTTCCGTCTGCCTTGGAACGGCCTGCTACGTGAGAGGCTCAGAAAAAATCCTCGAAGAAATCAAAAGAGTTATCGGCATAGATGTGGGAGAGACTACCCCTGACGGGAAATTCTCCCTTGACTGCCTGCGCTGCGTCGGAGCCTGCGGACTCGCTCCAGTGATGATGATAGGCAAGAAGGTCTACGGCAGAATGGAACCGCAGAACGTCCGCAAAATCCTGGAAGAAATTCAAGACGACTAGGCCAATGGCCAGCTTATGGCTATTGGTCTGTTTTTGGTTTTGAGTAAACCGGAGGGCATGTCACGCAGGCATGCCCTCTTTTCTATTCCGCCATATCACCGAGCGTACGGATACCTTTCATCTTAGTATGTCATCTTCCCGAGGATGCCGAGGTGATGGGCTATGAATATGCCGTAGTTGGTCATGGGAATGTGCTGGGCCTTGGCCGATTCGATGCGGGAAACCATCAGCCGCCTGCCAAAGACGCATGCCCCGCAATGGATGATCAATGAATATGGCGTCAAGTCTTCAGGGAAGTCATTTCCAGAGACGATTTCTATGCCGAGATCATCCCCGAAACGCCCTCGAAGCATCTCAGGAATCTTCTCCCTTCCGATGTCCTCTGTAATAGGGACGTGAGAGCATGCTTCTGCGATCAGGATTTTCGATCCGGGTTTCAGTCTGTCTATGGCTTTGGCACCCTCGATGAAATAGCCAATGTCTCCTTTATAGGCCGCCATCAGCACAGAAAACGAAGTCAGACGCACTTCAGGAGGGCATTGCGGGGCGATTTGCTTGAAGGCTGACGAATCGGCGATCACCAAATCCGGCAGGACGCAGAGGGAAGAGAGCGCCTTCGAGAACTCTTCCGGCACGCAGGAAACAGCGATGCAATGAAGGTCGAGCAACTCACGCAGAACCTGCGCCTGGGGCATGATGAGCCTGCCTTTCGGCGCCTCCCTGTCCTGAGGCATCACAAGCACGACAATGTCGCCTCGCCGCACCAGATTGCCCAGAATCGTTCGCCCACCGAAATCTTGCGGAGCCTTTTCCATCAAAGCCTTCAGAAGAATATCTATTCCTAAATGCTTCGTAGCACTGACTTCGACAGGATCGACGCCAAATGACTTGACGGCCTCTTTTCTTGCAGCAGAAAGCGCTTCGGGGGCGAGGTCGTCGATTTTATTGAGGACAGCCAGGAAAGGCTTGCCTGATGCCGTCAACGCATTTGCGCAAGAGGACTCTAAAACATATTCATTGGAAGTGGCATCGCAGACCATTACCGCTATGTCGGCCTCGGCCAAAAGTTTTCTGGATGCCTCCGCCCTCAGGCTGCCAAGCTCCCCGGCATCATCCATGCCTGCCGTGTCAATCAGCACGCATGCCCCAAGATCCGGCAACTCGATCGCCTTCCGGACAGGATCCGTCGTAGTGCCAGGCACATCCGACACAATGGACACTGCCTGGCCGGCAATCGCATTCACCAATGATGACTTCCCGGCATTTCTCCTGCCGAAGAATCCTATGCGCAGCCTCTCCGATAATGACGTCGGCATATTCGTTCAAAATCTGAAATCCCTCTCTCCGCCACGAATGCGACGGAGATATTCCTTTGCTTTGTCTTTGACCGGCCCGGGCAACTTGACCATCTCGGCATCCACCATTTCCTGCCCGAGCTTGCGCGTTGCCTCCCCAGCATAGTCGGTGAGATATTCCTCCAGGGTCAGAAGCGCATTCGGCGTGCAGCAGTGATGGATTTTCCCGGCCTTCACAAGATGCATGAAGCGATCGCCCGTGCGTCCTGCGCGGTAACATGCTGTGCAGAACGATGGAATATATCCCAGAGCCAGCAGCCAGGAGACGACCTCGTCAAGGGTTCGCTGGTCATGAACGTCAAACTGTGCGGTCTCATCATGGCGCTCAGGAGTGGTGTAGCCGCCCACGGAAGTCCTCGAAGCTCCGCTGATCTGGGATATTCCCAGGTCAAGCACCCTCTCTCGCACGTTGCGAGACTCCCGCGTAGATATTATCATTCCCGTGTATGGAGCCGATATCCTTATGACGGCGATTATCTTGCAGAAAATGTCGTCGGGAAGGATATTCGGAAAATCCTTGAGGTCAATTCCATCGGCAGGACACAGACGAGGCACGCTGATGGTGTGCGGTCCTACTCCGAAGCGAGCTTCCAAATGTTCGGCGTGCATAAGCTGTCCCACCAGCTCGTAACGGTAGCTGTTCAGGCCGTAGAGCACCCCGCAGCCCACATCGTCGCAGCCACCCATCTGAGCCCTGTCCATGGCCTCGGTGTGATAGCAGTAATCGCTCTTCGGCCCCGTAGGGTGAAGGGCTTCGTAATTCTTCTTGTCGTAAGTCTCCTGAAATAAGATGTACGTGCCGATTCCAGCCTCATGCAGCCGTCGATAGTTTTCCACCGTGGTAGCGGCAATGTTGACGTTCACCCTGCGGATCGAGCCATATTCGGTTTTCGTGGCATAAATCGTCTTTATGGCATCGAGCACATATTCAATAGGATTGTAGACCGGATGTTCTCCGCATTCGACCGCCAGCCTCTTGTGTCCCATATTCTCAAGGGCCCGAACCTCAGCGGCTATTTCTTCCATTGAAAGCTTCTTGCGAGGGATTGATTTGTTTTTCCCATGGTAAGGGCAATAGACGCACCCGTTCACGCAATGATTCGAAAGGTATAACGGGGCGAAAAGCACGATTCTGTTACCGTAAAAAGCCTTTTTGATTTCCCTTGCCAGATCGTGGATGCGTTCGTTCATTTCGGGCAGGTCGCAATCCATCAAGACGGCAGCTTCCCTGTGATTGAGGCCTTTCATTCCGGCAGCCTTGTTCAATATAGATTCTATTAATCCTCGGTTACTCTTGTTCCTGGCGGCATATTCAAGAGTCTCCCGGATTTCTTCGTCGCAGATGAATTCCTCTGCATGTTCTGACTTCGGATTATATGCTGGCATAGCGTCATTGATTATGCTTATTTTCAAGTTTCGCAAGTCTTGAATATTTGATTTAAAGTTCATTGGAAAGGCTTGCGAACCTTTGCCAACGCTCTTTCCTTTTATATCTACGTTACCCTCTTCCTAAATCCCTCCCCTCGGGGGAGGGACTTTGCTGGGTCGAAGGCCCTCCTTAATAGGTGTTTCGTATTAGCGAAACTTGAGTACTTATTGCAAATTTATCAAAATTGCATTTCAAAACAAACATTTTTAAAGTTATTCGGTTTCAATCTAAACGAATTGTTATCTTTGCAAAGCATGAAGGCGACGATTGACAAACTATTCCGAACTGGGGATGCTTCCAATGAAGAATTGAAAGCACTCATGGACCTTTGCGATAATGAAGGCCTGAAAGAAGCCGCCGTCGCTCGCCGGAAGGAGCATTACGGGACCGCCGTTTACATACGTGGGCTGATAGAGTTTTCCAATCATTGCCGGAACAACTGCTTCTACTGCGGCATAATGGCTGCCCAGAAAGACCTGCGGCGCTATCGGTTAGGGCAGAGCGAAATCCTGGGCTGCTGCAACGAGGGGTATAAGCTGGGTCTGCGAACCTTCGTGCTTCAAAGCGGAGAGGATAATGAATATTCCGACGAGGCGCTTTGCAATATAATATATTCAATAAAATCCTCGCACCCCGATTGCGCCGTGGCTCTGTCCATAGGGGAAAAGTCCCGCGCTTCGTACCAAGCCTATTTCAATGCCGGAGCCGAGCGCTATCTGCTGCGCCACGAGACGGCATCGCCAGGACATTACGCACGCCTGCATCCTGCTTCAATGAGCCTTGAAAATCGCAAGCGATGTCTCCGGGACCTGAAAGACATCGGCTATCAGGTCGGTTCCGGCTTCATGGTCGGTTCCCCGTTCCAGACGCTCGACGACCTTGTCTCTGACCTGCGATTCCTTCAGGAACTTCAGCCGGACATGATTGGGATCGGACCTTTCATCCCTGCGCAAGGCACGCCGTTCGCACACATGCAGGCAGGTTCCTTAGCGAGAACCCTGAACCTCATTTCAATGCTCAGGCTCATGTTCCCATATTCATTGATCCCATCCACTACTTCTCTCGCCAGCATCTCGCCCCAAGGCAGGCTGCTTGGACTGGAAGCCGGGGCAAACGTACTGATGCCGAACCTGTCCCCTGCCAGCGTCAGGACACTATATTCGTTGTATGACCACAAGGATGCGCTTTCGGCATCAGGATTGGAAATTCTTAAAAAAGAAGTCTCCGGCATCGGCTACGAAGTGGTCGCCTGCCGAGGAGACGTCAAGTCACAAAAGGATGAGAATTGATGCACCTGAAAGCAATTTCCCACATATTCATTACTATATCCGCCGAATTCCTTATCTTTGCTTGAATTTGCAATTCTATGATAGGCATTTACGACTCAGGCTCAGGAGGGTTGTCCGTTCTTAGGGAGATATTGAAAATACTGCCTAGGGAGAAATATGTCTACTATGCCGACAATGCTTTCTGCCCATACGGAGAAAAGTCTCCAGAGTTCATTCGGCAGAGGGGAAGGATAATCACCGACTATCTTCTTGGCCGCGGGGCTGACATCATCGTAATCGCCTGCAACACTGCCACCGGAGCGGCAATTTCTACTTTAAGGAAGGAATATGCCAATGTGCCGTTCATCGGCATGGAGCCTGCTGTGAAGCCTGCGGCTCTTAGTTCCAAGAGCGGGATAATCGGAGTGCTGGCGACAGCTGGCACGCTAAAAGCATCCAAATACCTGAATACAAAAGGAATATACGAGGGCGACGTGAAAATCGTAGAACATGTCGGGGTCGGTTTCGTCGAACTCGTGGAGAAAGGCATTCAGGACGGGCCTGAGGCAGAGAGAACAGTCCGGGCAAGCCTGGCTCCGTTGCTGGATGCCGGAGCCGACAGGATAGTGCTAGGGTGCACGCACTACCCGTTCCTGATAGCACCCATCGAGAGAATCGCTGGCTCTGGAGTTCAGATAATCGATCCTGCCCCATCGGTGGCAAGGCATCTTCTAGAAGTGATGGAAGAGAAAGGGCTGCGGAAATCCGACGCATCGGTTTCAGTCTCTCCGGACGTTGAAATTGTCGCATCAGGAGACGATGCCCCCTCGAAGCGCCTCTATGAGCTGGTATTGAAAGACATTAAAGATAAACAATATGCTTAATTTTTCTTATTGCTCCGACAAGTACCAGTACACGATGGGAAAGTCATTCTACGAGACAGGCAAAAAGGATAAAATCGCCATTTTCAATATGTTCTACCGCGTCGCTCCGGAAAACAACAACTGGGCAGTGGTGAGCGGCACCGAAGAAGTCATCGAGTGCGTGAAGAATCTGGGAAACGCAGAGCCTGGCTTCTTCGAGAAGTTCTTGCCCGGCGAGGATTACGCCGAGTTTCGCAAGTATCTCTCTGACATGAAGTTCACTGGAAATGTCTATGCCATGAGAGAAGGCGAGATAGCTTTCCCTAACCAGCCAATAGTTACGGTGGAAGGGCCTCTGATAGAAGCGCAAGTGCTGGAAACACCTCTGCTTTGCATAATGAACCACCAGATGGCTGTGGCCACCAAGGCATCCCGCGTCTGCAGGGCGACAAAGCATCCCGTAAGCGAGTTCGGCTCCCGCCGTGCTCACGGCCCCTGGGCAGCGACTTTCGGGGCAAAGGCCGCAGTAATCGCTGGCTGCGCCAGCTCATCGAACATTCTGACTGGCGTAATGAACGGCGTTCCTTCAACAGGCACTATGGCGCATAGCTTCGTCACATCCTACGGCAGCACCGTCGAGGGCGAACACAAGGCATTCGTGGATTACATCCACACCCACATGGGAGAAAACCTTATTCTTCTCATCGACACTTACGACACTCTCCGGTGCGGAATTCTGAATGCCATCCGTGCGTTCCGAGAATGCGGCATCGACGACAGCTATCCGGGCGGGTACGGAATACGCCTCGACAGCGGAGACCTCGCCTACCTTTCCATCAAGGTGCGCAAGATTCTGGACGACCACGGCATGAAGAATTGCAAAATCTTCGCTACCAATTCTTTGGACGAATATCTGATCACTGACCTTGAGATTCAGGGAGCCCGCATCGACTCCTATGGCGTAGGCGATGCCATAGCCACCAGCAAGGCGGCTCCATGTTTCGGCAACGTGTACAAATTGGTGCAAATTGATGGCGAGCCTGTCCTGAAACGGTCAGAGGACACGATCAAGCTGATTAATCCAGGCTTCCAGATTACTTACAGGATAACGAAACATGATCCCGACCTCGGCGACATTTACAAGGCCGACGTTACCTGCCTGAGGGGAGATTCGATCGCCAGAAAGATAGAGGCTGGCGAGGCGTTCACGATTTTCGACGAGACTGATCATTTCAAGCACAAGACCTTCGATGCAGGATCATATTCATGGAGGACATTACAGGAGCAGATTATCAAGGACGGCGAACGCTGCGCTCCGCAGCACACCCTGCTGGAGAAAAAAGCTTTCTACGACGACACGCTGGCTCATTTCAGCCCGTCGGAGCGGAGGCTCATCAACCCGCACTACTACAAGGCCGACATATCCGATGACCTCTATAAAGTAAAAATCGGCATCTTGGACCGCCTGAACGCCCAAATCGCAGCCTTCAGCATCGACTAGGCATCGACACGCGCGAAAGAGGTTCTTCTCAGTTCAGGTGAAGAATCGTTAATCCGTCTCAGCATCCTCAATGGACTCGCGGACGGAGCGGAGGTACTGCCTGCACTGGGCGATGAGTTCTTTGGAGCGCTTGACGAGGGTTCCTATGTCGTCCAGGCTGGTCTCGGGATTCTCCACCTTGGCAGCTATCTGATCCAGTTCAGCCACGGCTTTAGAGTAGTCGAATTTTTCTGTTGGCATATTCATTTAAAATTTTGTTGATATTTCATATTCATAAGGAGTCGTCCTGGCATCAGGCACCTTCTGCGTTTGCCTTGGCAGATTCTTCCTCGTCTGGCAGGTTGGAATGCCTATCGATGTCCAGCACGCCGCACTTCAGCGTTCCGTCGGCGAACATCATCTGCACCCTGTCCCCAACCCGAGAGTGGGTGGCCGAGGATATTTTCACTCCTTTGAAGTCCAGCGCCAGTACGAAACCCCGCTGCAGCACCCTCCGAGGGTCAGTGCTTGAAATGCGCGTCTCAATGGTAATAAGACGCGATGCCGCATCGGCTAAAATCTTATCTACTCGCCTGTTTATCAACAGAACAACTTTATCTATATGGCTGGAAGCACTCGTAAGAACGCTCTCAGCCTTACGGTCGATGCGGTTTTCAATTCTGTCCAGAGCCTGTTCGGAAGAAGAGATTCGACTGGTAAGGCCGTGCAGGATCTTGTCAGACATGCGGTCGATTCCATGGAACTGGGCCTCCAGGCGAATCCGCACGGAGTTTTTCAGCGCAATTTGTATCATATCCAGATTGTGTGACGCATTCTGGATACGGCTAGCTGCAGAATGTCGAATGCGGAGCGAGAAGCTGTCCAGCCTAGAATTCATAGATGAGATTCGGTTCCCGAACGCCAGGGCAAGCCTCTGCTCGTAGACGCTTAGTTTCTCATCCTCAGACTCGTAAATCGAGAGGAAATAGTCAGCCAGGGCAGTAGGGGTTTTCACATAATCGAAGGCAACCATGTCGGCGATGTGGAAATCCTGCTCATGTCCTACCGCAGTGAATACTGGAATTGGGCAACGAGCAATCGTGGATGCCAACTCGTAATCGTCATAGCAGGCAAGGTCCAGCTCGCTGCCACCGCCCCTTAGAATCAGCACCGCATCGTAGTGAACCGAGGCAGAAAGTATCTGCTGAATCGCTCCGCAAATTGATTCGGTGCATTGCGAGCCCTGCATCAAAGCCTCGAAAAGCTGTACGTCGTAGACGTAGCCATATTCATTTTCAAGCAGATGCTTCTTGAAATCGCCGAAACCAGCAGCCGTGGAGGCAGAAATCACAGCCAGCCTGTAAGGAAGAAGAGCTAGCGATAGCTGCTTCTGCATATTCATGAGCCCTTCCTTTGTAAGCCTTTCGATAGTCTGCTGGCGGCGCAGCTCCTTCTCGCCGAGGGTGAACTGCGGATCAATGTCCTCTATGTCCAGCGAAAAACCATAAACCTCGTGAAAGCGCACCCTTGCCTTTACAAGAACCTTCATTCCGGCATCAAGAGTCGTTCCAGTGACGCTCCTGAAATAAGGTTCCAGAAGCATCCACCGCGAGCGCCAGATAGTACCCTTGGCCTGGGCAACCTGCCGTCCGTTTTCCTGCTGGGAAAGTTCCAAATAGCAATGCCCGTTCTGCCGGACGTTGATACGAGCTATCTCTGCAGCAACCCAGATGCTACCCGGGAAAACTTTCTCCAGGTTGTCCCTGACGGAATAAAGCACTGAGGCCAATTCTTGATACTCCTTTTTCATGCATCTGTCTTTTCCAAAGACAAATATATGCATAATAAATTCTTCCGCATCCTATGGATATGCAAAATTGTTTTTCCTTATAGAATCAAGCAAGCCAGCCGGAAACAACTTCCAGCTGGCTTGTATTGCAAGAATCGGGATTCCTAGAGCTTAGCTATGAGTTTCCGGGCTCTGTCTCCTTTCAGTTCCACTATTTCAGTAGCCTTCTGGTAGGTCGTAAGCGATTTCGGCATCTTTGCTGAAATACACCTCAATCCTTATGACTCCGCCTTCTGCGGGGGCAGAGATTTCAGGCTCCACTTCCTTTCCCTCCATGAAGTCCAGCAAAGGCTGGCGGCAGGAGCGTGCCACGTCGAAAGCCTTTTTGGACAGCACTGGCCCAGAGCCATCGCATCTGTAACCGCTCTTGTAGAAAAGCAGCAAGAAGATGCCGCAAACCGCTATCGTCACGCCAAGTCCTTTATTTACGAAAAAGAGGGCGATGCCGACTGCAATCAATATTACAGATATAGTGAGGTCCTTGACTGTATGGACCTTGACAAAATTCATTTCCATTGTTTCTTGAATTATTATGTTTCAATCTAACTGAATATGCCGCATGGCAGCGTGAACTCTGGCCGGCATGGCGTCGTCATGCGGCTGAGAAGCAGTTTTGAAATGGTAATCATTTCATAACAGCTTCTGAAAAAAGTCCGGCCTTTACGCATTGCTATAGCCGGAGAAAACAAATGGAAAAAATGTAACGTTCACATGAAAGACAACCGCTCTCCTTCAGGAAAACCACCGAGAAGAAGGGGGTGAAATTATTGGCGTCTATGACTTTGCCGTCTCGAATGAAGAAAGACCTGAAAGTAGAAGTCCTGCGCCTGGTCTGCGGAGTCTGCGGAGCAGCAGGAAGGACGTTGCCACCGGTGGACAGCATGGCACGCCCCGAAGCAGACAAGACAGGGCAGCTGACAGCAGCATCTCCCAGAGCCTCGATGCCTTGAATGCTTTCGAACATTTCCTCATTTCCGTCGTGCCGGCCGGCTTCGCCTCGGATTCCCGGGTGGGAAGGAGAGCAAGACACAAAGGCAAGAATCAACTCCAATATGACGATCAGGCTTCTCATGCTACATCAGATTCAGTATAACAAGCCTGTCCCCTGATTCAAGAACAGTACCACCGTTCGGAATGATGTTTTTCTCGCCTCTCCTAACCAGGACGACGAGACCTTTATCGTGGAATTCAGAAAGAGGCTTCCCAGCGAAACGGCTGTCCGCCTTTATCGTTCTTTCTTTCAGAGAAGTCACGGAATCCTCGAAACCTCTCGTCAGCATGATCACCTCGTCTCCAGGGAGCAAGACAGTGCTGCCTCCGGGCTGTATCTTCTCATCGCCGCGCAGGACCAAGACCAAGAGAGCAGCCCTCGGAAGCCCCAGGTCGCGGATTGCCTTGCCTGCCCATGTACTGTCAGCAGTGACGCTGATTCTCCCGAAGCTCATCCCCGAATCATCGGAATAGTCGCTGAACGTCTTCATGACATCGGCATGCGGGTCAACCATGTCCAGCTTCTTCGCCACTAAAGGGATGAGAGATCCTTGAATGGTGATGGAAAGAAGCACCACCATGAAAACGATATTGAAAATGTCATTGTGCAGGAAAGCCGGGTCCACCATCGCCATGATGGCAAATACGATGGAAGCGACTCCTCGCAGGCCGACGAAAGAAACCAGGGTCTGCATCCTGACGCTGTACTTGCGGAATGGAGCCAGGATGCCGAACACCGCAGCCGGACGAGCCGCCAAAGTCATGAACAGGAATATCGCAAGGGCTGGAAGGACGGCCTTATGCAAGAGCGTAGGCCTTGCCAGAAGTCCAAGCAGGAAGAAAATCAACATCTGCGCGAGACCAGTGATTCCATCGAAGAAACTCACCGTGGACTTCTTCCTGCTGAATTCCTCATTGCCCAGAATGATGCCGACGATGTAGGCGCTCAGATAACCGTTCCCCCCTATCAGGGATGGAACGGCGTACGAAGCAACCGCCACGGCGAAAATGAACAGCGACCCGGACGCATCAGAACCGAAATCGATCTTCCTCAGCCCCAAGGCGGCCAGTTTTGCGATCAGCAAGCCGCACCCTGCCCCGAACGCAATCTGCGCAAATATATTCCACGCCACCATGCCGGCGCTGGATGTGCCGTTCATGACCGACAGCAGTATAGTAGTAAGCGTGTAAGCCGCAGGATCGTTGCTGCCACTCTCCATCTCCAGCATAGGGGCGGCATTGTTCTTGAGGCCTAACCGGCGGCTTCGTAGTATCGAGAACACTGAAGCCGCATCGGTGGAACTCATGACCGAGCCAAAGAGCATGCTCTCAAGCCATGTCCACCTTAAAGCGAAATGGCAGAACACCCCTACCAGGGCTGCAGTGACCACCACGCCTGCAGAAGCAAGAAGGGCAGACTCCCTCACTACATGCTTCACGGCCTTCCAGCGAGTGCCGAAGCCGCCATAAAACATTATGAATATCAAGCCTACCGTACAGGTCTCCTTGGCGAAGTCGTAATTGTCGAAACGTACCTGCCAAAGCCCGTTATTAGCGAACAGCATGCCCAGCACCATGAATGCAAGAAGTGCCGGAATGCCTATGCGCGAAGACACGGCATTCAGCCAGATGTTTGCCAGGATGACAACGGCTATGAGTATCAGGAACAGAGTCGTCATTGTAACGTATTCAAGGCGCAAAGCGACCGCCTGCGGACAAAGATAATAATTTTCATCGCAATTGCGAAGGCATCGGAAGCCGCATTTCCTCAGCAGCCTTGTCTTTTTATCGGATATTTTGAGTATCTTTGCACTTATGTATTCAAAAGTCCAGGAATATGAAGATTAAAGACGCTTCTTTCGCCGGGAGCAGCACAAGGATAAGCCAGAAACCAGCGCTCAGGTTGCCAGAGTTCGCCTTCATCGGGAGGTCGAACGTTGGCAAATCTTCTTTGATCAACATGCTCTGCGGGAACAAGAAACTTGCGAAAACATCTTCTACTCCAGGTAAAACCCGTCTGGTGAACCATTTCCGCATAGATAACAAATGGTATTTGGTAGACCTGCCAGGGTATGGATTCGCAAAGATCTCTCAGAAAGAAAGGCAGGAGCTGACGAACATCATAGATGACTTCATCCTGAAATCCGAGGAACTGATGCTGCTTTTCGTGCTGATAGATTCCAGACACGACATGGTGAAGAACGACATCGACTTCATCACAAGGCTAGGCCAGATGCAGGTGCCCTTCTCCATCATATTCACGAAAGCCGACAAAATGGGGCCTAATGCCCTGAAAGCCCAGATAGCCAAAGACATGGAAGTGCTAAAGGAGCAATGGGAAGAGCTTCCAAGGTATTTTTCTTCTTCTGCGCAGACTGGAATGGGAAAAGAAGAAATATTAGATTACATAGACGATATATTAAAAAAGATAAGCCACTAAATATCATGAACAGCGAACACAGAATGGAATTGTTTGCATGCAGAGCCTCGAAAGACTTTGCCTGCAAGGTTGTTGACGCATTGAACAAAATTGCCGAGGGCGATGAAAAATATCGCTTAGGCGCCTCGGAAGTCACTCAGTTCAGTGATGGAGAGTTTGTTCCTTCCTTCAATGAGAGCGTCAGGGGTGCGACAGTATTCATCATCCAGTCAACCTTTCCTCCGCAGGAGAACCTGATGGAGCTGCTTCTCACCATTGACGCTGCCAAAAGAGCATCCGCCGATTCTGTCATTGCAGTGATGCCTTATTTCGGATGGGCCCGCCAAGACCGAAAAGACAAGCCGAGAGTATCCATCGGAGCAAAACTCGTAGCCAATCTCCTCACAGCCGCCGGAGTCGACAGAATCATGACCTGTGACCTGCACGCTGACCAGATCCAAGGCTTCTTCGATATTCCCGTAGACCATATTTATGCAAGCAAGGTGTTCATTCCATATTTAAGGTCGCTAAATCTAGAGAATCTGGCCATCGCAGCCCCTGACATGGGAGGAGCGAAGAGGGCAAACGCATACGCCAAAGAGCTGGCCTGTCCGGTGATCATATGCCATAAGTCCAGGGAAAGAGCAAACGTAGTCGCTTCCATGACCGCTATCGGGGATGTCGAGGGCAAGAACATTGTCATCGTAGACGACATGATCGACACTGCCGGCACAATCACCAAGGCTGCCGACCTGCTGATGTCCAAAGGCGCCAAGAGCGTCAGGGCTTGCGCCACGCATGCAGTCCTATCAGGCCCGGCATACGACAGAATCAACAATTCCAGCCTGAAGGAAGTTTACTTCACAGACACCATTCCTCTCAAAGCCGGAGCTGACACCAGCAAAATCAAGATCGTCTCTATGACAGAGACTTTTGCATCTGCGATACGCAAAGTGTACCATTACGAGCCAATAAGCACGGAATTTATTTTCTAGGAATATGCTGAAGACTGTCATTGCGGCCATAGCGATTCTTGGCATCTGCATTTTCGGGATGTGCTTCAACATCATATTCCGGAAGAACGGGAAGTTTCCTGAGACCGAGGTCAGCAAGAATGAGGAAATGCGTAAGCGCGGAATCAAATGCATGAGGGAACAGGAAGAAGAGATGTTCAGCGGAAAGGGGCGCAACGGCAATGTTTCGTGCGAAGGCGGGAATGGCAGCGCCTGCTCTGCCTGCAGCTTCTATGATGGAGCCAGATAGGAATATTTTGAATTAAATTTAAGGATATGAGTCTTGTAGCAATTGTCGGGAGACCGAACGTCGGAAAATCCACCCTCTTCAACAGGCTCGTCGGAAGGCGTCAGGCCATCGTTGACGAGATTGCGGGCGTGACCAGGGACAGGCACTACGGCAAGTGCGAGTGGTGCGGGAGAGAATTCTCAGTAGTTGACACTGGCGGATGGACTACCAATTCGGACGATGTGTTCGAAGGTGCCATCCGGAAGCAAGTCTCGATAGCCATCGAGGAATCCGACCTGGTGTTATTCATGGTAGAGGCAGCCACAGGCATCACCGACTACGATGCCGAAATCGCCGATATTCTCAGGCGCAGCGGAAAGCCGGTCGTACTGTGCGTGAACAAGGTAGACACCGGGATGAAAATGTTCGATGCCTACCAGTTTTATTCATTGGGCTTAGGTGAGATTTGGTCTATCTCTGCGGCCAATGGAAGCGGAACCGGAGACCTTCTGGACGAGATTGTAAGGCAGCTTCCAAAGGAGGAAGATTTAGATCCGGAAGATGATCCGGCTCTGCCTCACATAGCCATCGTCGGCAGGCCTAACGTAGGCAAATCATCCCTGACGAATGCTCTGCTAGGAGAAGAAAGGAATATAGTAACCCCTGTCGCAGGCACGACGAGGGATTCCATTTCAACCCGTTTCAATAAATTCGGACACGATTTCATTCTGGTGGACACTGCCGGAATGAGGAAAAAGTCGAAAGTTGACGAGGACCTCGAGTTCTATTCCGTCATGCGAAGCATAAGAGCCATCGAGCATGCGGACGTGTGCGTGCTAATGATCGACGCAAATCTTGGCATGGAAGCGCAAGACATGAATATTTTCAATCTCATTCTTCGCAATCGCAAAGCTTGCGTCCTGGTGGTCAATAAATGGGACCTCTTCCAGAAAGATTCGAACACGCTCAAGGAATATGAGAAATCCTTGAAGCAGCGCATTTCTCCCTTCGATGACGTTCCCATCATATTCACTTCCGTAACTAACAAGGTGCGGATAATGAGCGTCCTGGATGAAATCGAGCATGTTTCCAAGAACTACGCAAAAAAAATTCCGACAAGGGAGCTAAACGATGCCATTCTCCCAGAAATAGAGAATTATCCACCTCCGGCATGGAAGGGCAAATACGTCAGAATCAAGTACATAACTCAGTTGCCAACGAGATTCCCGGCGTTTGCCTTCTTCTGCAATCTGCCCCAGTACGTTAAAGAGCCGTACAAGCGGTTCCTCGAAAATAAATTGAGGGAGCATTTCGATATGACGGGCTGTCCAATCCAGATATTCGTGAGAGAAAAGTAGATCGATGTTTGCAGACATACTCAAGAGTTTTGCCATCGGCATATGTGCGTCTGTTCCTCTTGGGCCAGTCGCTATAGTAGTGATGCAGAAATCTTTGAGCTATGGGCAGAAGGCCGGGGTGATTGCCGGGCTGGGTGCCACGACGGTAGACACGGCGTATGCCATAATCTCTATCTTCGCCTTGACGATAGCACAGAATTTCATTTCTACTTATCAGACATTCATCTATTTCGTCGGAGGCATCATAGTTGCCATTATCGGGGCTTCGATAGCATTCAGGGATCCCTTCAAGAAGATGAAAACCAATGATCCTCCGCGGGGAGCATCCATCAAAGACTATCTGCAAGTTGCCGCCATGTCGCTTTCGAACCCGGGGGCTATTCTGGCGATGTTTGCGCTGTTCGCCTTTTTCGGAATGGATTTTGATTCCCGTCAAGGTGCTGCCGTTTTTCCAGTGATCTTAGCTGTCGCAGCAGGCTCTGCATGCTACTGGCTTTTCTTCTCATGGCTTTTCAGTCATTGGAGGAAATCCTTTCGGATCGGAACGCTGATGTGGATAAACAGGGTGTTCGGCATCCTCGTGCTGATCATTGGAATATCATTGATTGGAGAAGGGCTGTATGAAGCGCTATTCTCTAAATTAAATTAACATGAAATTTTCATGAATATGGAAAAGAATGAAGAGAAAAAAGATGCCGGAAGACATTGGATATTAAGGAATATAATAGGAGCCATTGCATTCTTCCTTATATTATGGCTCGCATGCACCCTTGCGCTGAATGCGCTCACTCACCATGGCAAGTCCATAGAAGTCCCGGACTTTACGAACATGACGCTTGCCGAGGCACGCAGGACCGCTCATAACAGCGACCTTAAGATAGAAGTCGTAGACTCCATATTCATAAGAAGAATGGAGCGTGGGGCTGTTTACAGCCAGAATCCCAAAGTCGGCTCGAAGGTGAAGAAGGGACGCATCATCAACTTGACCATCAATGCGATGAGTCCTAAGCTGGTCAGCATGCCGAATTTGGTAGGATATTCAATGAGGCAGGCAAAGGCTGAGCTGAACGCCCGAGGGCTTACGCTTGGAAAGCTTTTATACGTCGATGACATAGCTACTAATAATGTCATCAGGCAGCTTTACCACAACCGTCAGATAAAACCAGGCAAGAAGATAGAGAGCGGGAGCGAAATCGACCTGGAAGTCGGGCTGAACCCGGATAATAACCTGACTAATATCCCTGACCTTATGAATAAGAAATATCTGAGGGCAGTGGACGATGTGCATGAAAGCTCTTTGAATATAGGCAAGCTGGTTTTCGATTCCAGCGTGAAAGACTATGCCGATACCCTCAACGCTCAGGTTTATAAGCAGGTACCAAGGAAATCGAGCGAGGCCGTTTTAATGGGCTCTGAGATAACTCTCTACCTGTCCGTAGATCCGAATAAAGTCACCCTGAACGAGAACAAGGCTGAGTAGTGGACGAGGAGAAACTTTATAATTCCGAGGACGAATCCCTAGAGGATGAAGAGCAGGGGATGTTCGAGCATTTCCGGCTGAACGTCGACAAGGGCCAGACCCCGATGCGAATAGACAAATACATGGCGACGCATCTGGAGGACACATCTCGGCACAGGGTGCAGTGTGCCATAAAAGAGGGCTACGTGCTGCTGAATGACAAGACGGCCAAAGCGAACATGATCGTGCGGCCTTTGGATGTTATCCGCTTCGTGATGCCCTACAGGCGGCGAGGGCTGGAGATTCTTCCGCAAGATATTCCTCTGAATATAGTCTATGAAGACAACGATCTGCTGGTGGTGAATAAGCCAGCCGGAATGGTCGTGCACCCCGGCCATGGGCACTTTGAGGGAACTTTGATCAACGCCCTCGCCTACCATCTGGGCATCTCTCAGGGGCCGGATGCAGAAGATGAGAGAATGGGCATTCTGGTGCACAGAATCGATAAAGACACTTCGGGGCTGCTTGTCGTTGCGAAAAATGACGAGAGCCTGCTGGACCTGGCGAGACAGTTCTACGAGCATTCCATAGAAAGACGATATGTGGCTGTCGTATGGGGAAATCTGAAAGAAGACGAGGGAACAATCGATGCTAACATCGGGCGCGACCCAAATGACAGGCTCCGTTTCAAGGTTTTTGAGGACGATCCGGGTAAGGGCAAGCATGCAGTGACGCATTATCGCGTTCTGGAACGGTTTGGCTACGTGACTTTCATTGAATGCCGCCTGGAGACCGGCAGGACGCACCAGATCCGCGTTCACATGAGTTACCTCGGGCATCCGCTGTTCAATGACGAGCGTTATGGCGGAACCGAGATCCGCAAGGGGACAATCTATGCGAAATATCGCCAGTTCATTCAGAACTGTTTCGACATATGCCCTAGGCAGGCTCTCCATGCCAAGACCTTAGGCTTCGTGCACCCTCGCACCAAAGAAATGATGCACTTCGACTCCCCTCTCCCAAGCGACATCTCCGCCCTCCTCGACAAGTGGCGCAGCTACACCAGCAGCACGCCCCGATGTGCATTCTGAGTATCGCAACTTCGGGAGGGCCCTGAGAGGGTGGCCGTGGAAGTGCCTGGAAGATGGACGGGGAATTCCCCGGATGAAGGTTGCGACGGGGAAACGGCATCCTGTGCGTTCCGTGTGTCGTCCCCGGATGAAGGTTGCGACGGGGAATCGTTGTCCTGTGCGTTCTGAGTGTCGCAACTTCGGACGGATCCTGAGAGGGTGGCCGTGGAAGTGCTTGGAAGATGGACGGGGAATTCCCAGGATGAAGGTTGCGACGGGGAAACGGCATCCTGTGCGTTCCGTGTGTCGCAACTTCGGGAGGGTCCTGAGAGGGTGGCCGTGGAAGTGCCTGGAAGATGGCATCCTGTGCGTTCCGTGTGTCGCAACTTCGGGCGGGCCCTGAGAGGGTGGCCGTGGAAGTGTCTGGAAGAGGGACAGGTGACTTTCCGGATGAAGGTTGCGACGGGGAAACGGCATCCTGTGCGTTCCGTGTGTCGCAACTTCGGAAGGGTCCTGAGAGGGTGGCCTTGGAAGTGCCTGGAAGAGGGACGGGAGACTTCCCTGGTGAAGGTTGCGACACGGAATCGCTGTCCTGTGCGTTCTGAGTGTCGCAACTTCGGGAGGGCCCTGAGAGGGTGGCCGTGGAAGTGCCTGGAAGATGGACGGGGAATTCCCCGGATGAAGGTTGCGACGGGGAAACGGCATCCATCCGATAGTCGTCTTCATGCCAAGTCGCGCTCACGCGACCGGCGGAGGCCTGGTATTCGCGAGGCACGCAGCCAAGCGAATACCGCAAGGCCGGGAGCCGCGGGGGTTCTCAGGGGGCAGAGCACCCCTACTATCTAGGCGGCCCCATAGGGCCACGGCCTGAACCTCCTGGGACTCCATGGCCGCCAGGTCCACCTCGCATGCCACCTCTATGCCCACTGAAATTACCGAACCGGTAAGTCAATACGAAGACGACATAACGGCCCAGCGTATTATTCAGCGACTCCAGATGGTAGTTCGAGGCATCAGTGACGCTAAGGTTCTTGGACTGATTCAAGAGGTCATACCCTCTTACTGCTATAGTGAGCTTTTTCTTGAAAAGCAGCTTATTTATCTCGGCATTCAATATCACCTCGTCTTCCTGAGGCGTTGAGTAACCACGATACCAATTGTAGTCACATGAAGCCTTAGCCTCTATTCCGCCAGGGATAGTCCACGTCATCTCACCGTCAATCTGATTATTCCACGTCTTGACGTTATTCTTAGCGTTGATCGTGTACCAAGACCTGTTCATCCTGGTTCTGCCACCTATCTCGATATCCACGAAATCGTTTTTGTATGTCACCCTGAGCCTTTCAGTAAGGCCCAATGTCTGCGTCTTGTTTTCCGAGAAAACAGATGAGTGACTGATGTCGCCAGAATAATCCTCATGGAATTTCTCATAGTCGTCAAACACGCCATCTCCGTCCGTATCATAAGGAGACATGTCGAATGAAGTGCTCGCAATGTATGAAGTCCCCTTCGAATAGCTTGCGTTAGACATCACGTATATGGAGAAATTCGATTTAGCGATTGGCGAATTGAGGAATAACCTTGCGCCAACGTTCCCCGAATTAGGACCGTTGACAGGAATAGAATACTGCACGCCATTAGGATCGTACCATACTGCGGAAACTATAGGATTCTTAACTATGCCGCCAGAAAGCATGGCATTGAAAGACAAGAAAGTCTTCTTATTCGTGGTCCTGTACTCTCCCCTCACATTGTGGTTGAAATAAGGGTCCAGGTAAGGATTTCCTAGAGAGACGTTTAAAGGATTCGTGTTATCAGGCACTGGCATCAGCTGCGATGTGGAAGGCTGAGCCGAGCGACCGAAATAAAAAATCCTGACGTTGGTATTATCATTGATGTCATACCACATCATCGCAGACGGAGACCAGTTGAGGACGTTGCTCTTGTATGTCTTGCCGTTTGTCTCGTTGTGAGTGTTAGTAGGCAGCAAGCCGGCACCTATCTGGGCATGCAGCTTATCCTGCTGATACTGAAGGTCCACGCCTATCTCCTGATTCACGTAACGATTGACGATTTCATTCGAATATGTCTCGTCCCGAGCCTCCCCTGCAGCGACATACAACGGATTGCTCATTGAGAAGAGAGAATTATCTCCACTGTTGTACGTATCTTTCTCGGATTTGTTGCGGCTCCAGCTGTAACTGTAATGTCCCTCGACATAGAAACCTTTGCCTAGAGGCTCTGTGTAAACCAGTCTACCGGACAAATATGCGCTATTGGAGAACTGGTCTATCCTCTGATTCACTATATCATCCAGGGTGTCAGCATCATTGAATGTCTGAGTAAGAGACTGATTGAACCCATCCAGATCATTATGGCTGAAATTGTAGTTTCCCATGAACGAAATCGTCCTCCCTGGCATTCCAAGCTTCTGCCTGAACAGGAAGAAACCATTCGTAGTCCAGTTCTTATTGTCACCGCTATTATTATTGAAACCACGGTTGGTCATAGATGCCGCCCCGTTTCCAGAGCTCCTCATCGTCTCGAAATCCGAGAACTCGTGATAGTTGCCAGTTCCGAAATTCACCTGAGGCTGGAAAAGGATAGACGTGTTTTCAGAAAACTTGTGGTCGAGACGAATCCCGAAACGGTGACCGTATGAATTATTGTGGCTGTAACCAGGACCATTCACGCCATTCCTGTACGTTAGCGTGGTTCCATCCTCGAGGTAGGTATCCTTAATGCTCTGCTCCTCAACGCTCCGCCTCGTGCCATTGTAAAGATAGTTCCCGCCAAGATTCATCTTATCGTCGAAGAGCGTCCAATTGCCATTCAACCCGCCCATCCAGGAAGTCGTTATGCCATTCCCGCCTCCGAAACCGCCGCCGCCACGACCCATTCCGCCGCCTCCGCCACGCATGCCTTGCATCATGCCCCCAGACAGATCATTGAATCCCCTGTTATTCGTATTGTTTCCATTCAAGATAATACTTATCTGACGCTTACCAGAGAAGTTTCCGATGAAAGACCCTCCTTGGTAACGAAAGTCGCCATCGTTATTCCCGAACGAAGAGCTTCCGCCGCTAGTCCAATCGTGACCAACGCCTCCAGAGACATTGCCGAACACGCCATTCATCATGCCCTTATGGATTGACAAGTCAATCACGGTCTCTTCGTTGCCATCATCAATTCCCGTGAATTCAGCCTGCTCTGATTTTTTCTGCACGACTTTCACCTTATCGATGATTTTCGCAGGAAGGTTCTTGGAGGCCAGCTGCGGATCGTCCAGGAAGAATGTTTTGCCATCGATAGTTATTTTGGAAATCTTCTCGCCATTAGCCGTAATGGTGCCATCTTCGGAAATTTCTATTCCAGGAAGTTTTTTCAGCAGATCCTCCAGCACGGAATTCTCAGTTGTCTTAAAAGATGATGCGTTATATTCAATGGTGTCTTTTTTAACGGTTATAGGATTGCCAGCCGCTGAGACAGTTGCCTGTTCCAGCGTCTCTTTATCCAACGTCATCTTCACTTCTCCAAGATCCAGGTTTCCCTTCACCTCAATGGCCTTCGTAAAATTCTTATACCCAAGGAGTTCTGCCTTAAAGTTATATTTTCCGGCAGGTACTTTCTCCAGCTTTGCGTTTCCATCAGCGCCGGACAAAGCGTATTTTATAGGCTTCTCGCCCCCCTCCTTCGTAATGGAAACCGTCGCGAAACCGACCGCCTCGCCATTTGAATCATCCACTAACTTCACCGAAATAGAGCCATTCTGAGCAAAAGCCGTGACGCAGGCGGCCAGAAGGCCTGAAATAATTAATAAAAGCCTATAAAATTTCATAAAGACATTCCAATATGATTGTTCCTACGACTAACCACAAAACAACCAATAAGACAGACAAAACTGTCCTAAGTTTAATGACCCGCAAATATTTTTTTGAATTATTTCACCCTGCCAGGATTGTCCTTGATGAATTGCTCCCAGCTGCCGCCTTTCTTCGCCGAGAGTAACGAATTAGTCGTGGCGTAATAGTGGCACATTGCGATAGCGAGCGCATCCGTGGCATCCAGGTGTTCTGGCTTCAGCGTCATCCCCAAGGTCTTCTCAAGCATCAGCTGTACTTGTTCCTTCGAGGCCGCCCCATTGCCAACGATGGCCTGCTTGGCCTCTCTGGGGGCATATTCATGAACTATTCCTATTCCATATTCCATGGCGGCTATCATCGCCGCACCCTGCGCCCTGCCAAGCTTTAATATTACTTGAGCGTTCCGATTGCCGTAGAATGGAGATTCTACCGCCAGTTCGGTGCCATGATAGGTCTTGCATACCTCAGACACCGTGTCAAAAATCTGACGGAGCTTTGAATATGCATCCTTCTCTTTACGAATATCCAGAACGCCCATATCCACGAATTGAGGCTTGCCGTCCGAAACGGCAATGACCCCGAAACCAAGCAGATTGGTTCCAGGGTCAATTCCTATGATTATTCTCTCGGCCATGTTCCGAGGGCTAATCTATCTTATCGAATCCTGTGTAAGGCCTAAGCACCTCTGGGATGATAACTCCGGTCTCGGTCTCGTAATCCTCTAACAGAGAGGCCACGACGCGAGGGAGAGCAAGAGAACTGCCGTTCAGAGTATGGCAGAGCTGCATCTTGCCATTCTCGTCACGATAGCGAAGGTGAAGCCTGTTGGCCTGATAGGTCTCAAAGTTGGAAACAGAAGAAATCTCCAGCCAGCGCTTCTGGGCTGCAGACCAGAGCTCAAAGTCGTATGTAATTGCGGAAGTGAAGCTAAGGTCACCACCGCAGAGCCTTAATATCCTGTATTTCAGGCCGAGAGAATTCACGAGCTTCTCCACGTGAGCTACCATCTCATCCAGTGCCGCATACGAATTCTCTGGCTTCTCGATGCGTACTATCTCCACTTTATCGAACTGGTGCAGGCGATTCAGTCCCCTCACGTCTTTGCCATAAGACCCGGCTTCGCGACGGAAGCAAGGAGTGTAGGCAGTGAGTTTCTGAGGGAAATCCTCGTTGCCTAGGATAACGTCTCTGAATATATTGGTGACAGGAACTTCTGCGGTTGGAACCATATAGAAATCGTCCAAGCCGACATAATACATTTGGGCTTCCTTGTCTGGCAGCTGGCCAGTTCCGAAACCGGATGCCGCATTCACCATCACCGGAGGCTCAACCTCTTTGTAGCCTGCCGCAGTGTTGAAATCAAGGAAATAATTGATTAGAGCCCTCTGCAGCTTAGCGCCTTTCCCCTTGTAGACAGGAAACCCGGCGCCAGTCAGCTTAACGCCCAAATCAAAATCAATGATGTCGTATTTCTTGGCAAGCTCCCAGTGTGGCAGGGCATCCTGAGGCAGATGAGCCTCCGGCCCGCCCATTTTTACGACCTGATTATCTTCGGCGCCCTTCCCTGGGATTACCAGGTCGCAAGGCATATTCGGAAGAAGCACGAGCTGTTCTTGCAATTCTTTATTATTAGCATCGGCCTGAGCGAGCAAATCATTCGACTTCGCTTTAAGTTCGCCCACCTCTTTCTTAACTTCCTCCGCCTCGGCTTTCTTGCCCTCCTTCATGAGGCCGCCTACCTGTGCGGCAAGCTGCTTCTGCTTTGCCAGAAGCGAGTCGCTTTCCGTCTGAAGAGCTTTCCTATGATCGTCCAGCTCTAGAACTTTGTAAACTATATCTTTAGCGTCAAAATTCTTGACCGCCAGCTTGTCAATCACGTGCTGCGGATCATCGCGCAGCGTCTTAAGTGTCAGCATATTCGTTAAAATTAAAAAAGAGGACCGCACGATTAACTCGAAGCAAGTCCTCTTAACACTGTCAATCCTCCGAGCTTAATTCTCACTAGGAACTACAGATACGTAGGATTTGTCATCTTTTTTCTTGCAGTATTTCACCGTGCCATCTACAAGAGCGTAAAGCGTGTGGTCTTTGCCCATGCCTACGTTCCTATAAGGATTGTGAACTGTTCCTCTCTGGCGGACCAGAATGTTGCCAGCCTTTACGATCTGGCCATCGAACTTCTTCAGGCCCAATCTCTTGGAATGAGACTCACGACCGTTCTTTGAACTTGATTGTCCTTTTTTGTGTGCCATAATTACTCCTCCTTGAAACTAAGCGATAGCGTCGATGCGGATTTTAGAAAGCTTCTGGCGATGGCCGTTGCATTTCTGGAAGCCTTTACGACGGATTTTCTTGAATACCAGCACTTTGTCAGCCCTGACTTGATCATCGGTCACGGTAGCTTTGACAGAAGCGCCATCTACATAAGGTTTACCAAGGGTCACTTGCCCTTCGTTGTCGACCAGCAGCACCTTGTTGAACTCAACGGATTCGTCTTTCTTGGCCGCAAGACGGTCAACGAAGATTTCCTTCCCTGCCTCAACTTTGTACTGATGTCCTGCAATGTCTACGATTGCGTACATACAAACAAACTTCTTTTAAAAGTTTCAGCCGCAAGCGCCTGTGCTCATGCACAGAACTTAAACGAGCTCCACGGCTCTGAAATGGAGTGCAAAAATAGATATTTTTTCTTCAATATGCAAAATATTTCATTCCCTCTCTTTCAGCATTTTAAGAAATGCCTGCATGCCCGTGGTGGCAGGCTCTTCAATATGCTTGATTCGCGAATCATGTACAGGAACTGACTCTGGGTCAATGATGTAAATTGGCGTGTCTGCTTTTGCGTAGCCATATAGCCCTGCGGCAGGATAAACTTGAAGCGAAGTGCCTACGATGAGCATGATGTCAGCATCTTCCACGATATCGATAGCCTTCTCGATCTTTGGCACCGCCTCCCCGAAAAAGACGATGTGTGGTCGCAATTGACTGCCATTCGGAGCCTTGTCTCCAAGATTCACTTCCTGGTAGCCCACATCGATGACCTCTTTCTCCGAATATGTCTGATCATATATTCCCTGCTCCGGGCGGACCTTCGTGACTTCGCCATGAAGATGGATGACCCTCGTGCTGCCAGCTCGCTCGTGCAGGTTGTCCACGTTCTGAGTGATCACTGTCACTGAATAGTCTTTCTCTAGCTGCGCAATTGCAATGTGAGCAGCGTTAGGCTTCACTTGAGACAGTCTCTGCCTGAAACCATTGTAGAATTCAAGGACTTTCTCCCTATCTCTGTACCACCCATCGATTGAGGCAACCTCGCTGGGGTCATACTTTCCCCAGAGCCCATTGCTGCCCCTGAAAGTCGACAGTCCGCTCTCGGCGCTTACCCCTGCCCCCGTGAGCACTGCTATTTTTTGCTTCGGCATATTCATAAAGATTTAAAATACACATTCTTGAGCCAATACTCGAAGAAAGGATCCAGAAATTCAGGCCTCTGCTCAAGCCCATCGAAAGTGACGATCTCCTTCTTCATCAGAGCATCCTTCAGCCTGCGAACATTAGCAGACGAATTCAAAGAATATTTATTTATGACTTCCGCAGTGCTGAATTTCGCGCAACCATCACAGATTGCCCTCAGGAGACTGACCTGAAAAGTCGTGAGGTCGTTCATCGCAGCCACGAACCTGCCCTTATTCACCGCCATGACAGCCTCCAGCGCCTCCAGGAGAATCGGTTCCATGATATATCCCTTGGAAAGAGAGTCGCAGACGGAGAAAAAGAAATTGATATAGAACATATTGCATCCGAAAAGGCGGCATGCGCCCGATACAAGGTCCCTGTCAATGACTTTGCCGCTTGCCAGGAAACCTTTAATGACATGCTCTACTATGTCTTTTTCTTCTATCTTCGACAACTTAACCCTCTCATGCATGCGATAAAAAATATGCCTCTTCATGAATATGGAATTCATGGCATTCACCTGAGAACCCATGAATATGTAAGAAAATCCCGATGTCTCTCCCGCACGCTCGCCAATTGCCTTTTCCATGCAGGAAAACAACCTGCCTCCATCTTCAGTGAGGTCCAGATTCTGGAATTCATCAATGATGACGATTTTCCGCTCTTCGGAATCCTTGAAAAGAACATATGGCAGCCGCAGCACGGCGAGCATGTCATCTTCGTCCACCTGGCAGGCTGACGAGAGAATCTCATCTGACTTTGAGAACACGTCGCGATTGAAAACGAAATGGGTTCCTCCCAGATGCTGGGCCAAGATGGATTCATATTCGTCTGGGGTGGAGGCAACCATCCTTATCACAGTATCACCCAGCCTCTTGATAAATGCATCGGTTGAGCGGACGTCCAAAGCCGACAGATTCCCTGTCTGGATGCGAAGGCCTTTCGCCCTCAGCATAATGAGCGCCTGCTGGATGAGAGATTTCTTGCCTGAGAGGGTTGGCTCCCAGATAGCAGCATTCACGCTTCTCTCAAGAATGCTTCCAAGCAGCACGCAGTCCTCTTTTCTTCCTATGAAATGCTGGCCCGTGACGGGGCTGCTATAGTCAAAGGGACTGTCCATAAAAAATATTCTTTAGTTTTAGCAAATTTAATAAAATTATGATAACTTTGCAGCCGCAAAAGAAAAGGAGGTGGTAAAACCGTTATGATCATAGTTCCAGTAAAGGATGGGGAAAACATCGAAAGGGCGCTGAAGAGATTCAAGAGGAAGTTCGAGAAGACAGGTGCGATTCGCGAGCTGCGCGCCCGCAAGAATTTTGAGAAACCATCCGTGACAAGGAGGAACGCTAAGATGAAAGCCATCTACGTTCAACACCTCAGGCTTCAGGAAGAGCAATAATTTTGTCATGAATATTTTTAGCCGGTCCTTCTGGATCGGTTTTTTTGTATTCCGAAGGTTTTATCTTAAAGGAAAAATTCCTAAATTTGGAAGATTAAGCTTGGAGAGTGATATGCCTGGCAAAAAACGAACTCGTAATATTCTTCTAATCGGTCTCGGTGGCATCGTGATCGGTTTCATTTTGTTTATTTTCTTCCACTCTGCAATGGTGAAGACTTCCACCAATGAATATTGCATGAGCTGCCATATTCATGAAGAAGCAGATGCGGCCTGGAAGAAGTCCGTGCACTACAACAGCAAGAGCGGAACAGTCACAGACTGTGCCGCATGCCATCTGCCGCCGGAGGAAGAAGGCGTGCTGAAATACATGATGGCTAAGGCGAAAATGGGGGCGAAAGATTTCTGGGCATATTGGACGAAGGACAAGGAAGAACTGGATTTCGCAAAGATGGGCGAATTGGAGCATGCAGTGAAAACTGTCTACAACTCATCTTGCGAGAAGTGCCACGTGAACCTGTTTCCGGAAGGCATGTCCGACGACGGAGTCACTGCGCATCTCTATTATGAGGAAAATGCCAAGAAGCTGAATCTCCAATGCATCAGCTGCCATTTGGATGCAGGACACTACAATCCGAACTACAAGCACACGAAGATGACCGAAGCTGTTGAGGTGAATAGCGGCGTGGTGTACGATTCGGCAGCGACTGTAACCAGATTCGAGAATTTCACCGAGACCGTGCCAGGCACTGGAGCCTCCATCAACATGGTGGCTGTTCCTGGAGGGGAATTCACCATAGGCAGTTCCGAGAAAGAGCCATTCCATAAAAAAGACGAAGGGCCGCAGAAGAACGTGAAGATATCACGCTTCTTCATGAGCGAGGTGGAAGTGACGTGGAACCAGTACTGGGCATTCTACAACGAGACCATGTCCGAGGGGCGCACGCCTCCGGAAAAGGTCTATGCGAATAATTCCAGGCCGGACGTTGATGCAGTAAGCGGGCCTACTCCGCCATTCGGTTTTCCGGATCAAGGCTGGGGCATGGGCAGCAGGCCTGCCATAACGATGACTCATTATGCTGCCGAGACATTCTGCCAGTGGCTGTCGCTTAAGACTGGAAAGAAATACAGGCTTCCGACGGAAGCAGAATGGGAATATGCTGCCAGAGGCGGCACCAGCACTCCGTATTTCTTCGAGGGCAACCCTAAGAAATTCAGCAACGAGGGCCTTTGGAACAGGATTTTCGGCAGCGACACTGCCATGATAGCTCGCTACGTGGTCTATTCCGAAGACAGCGACGGGAAAACTGCCGAGCCCGAAAAAATAGGAGCTAATCCTTTCGGGCTTAAGAATATGCTAGGGAACGTGCTTGAATATTGCTCCGATTGGTACCAAGAAGACGCATACTCGAAATTGAAAGACGGGGAGCTCGACCCTAAGGGACCTTCGGAGGGAAGCGAATATGTCGTCAGAGGAGGCAGCTATGCGAGCGATGCAGCCGACGTAAGATGCTCTTCAAGAGGGCATACCGAGAACGAAGCATGGCTGCGGACCGATCCTCAGAACCCTAAGAGCATCTGGTGGTACTCAGACATAAAAGGCATAGGATTCAGGATAGTTTGCGAGGTGTCAGAAGGCATAGATTAGAACAATCATTCTAATACATATAATACATTAACTTAAAAAACTAATAAGATATGAGCAACAAGATGAACAGAAGGAATTTCCTGACTACATCATCCCTGCTTGGCGCGGCAGGTCTGATTGGCGTGCCAGCAATTGTCTCTGCATGCAAGGGCGGTTCTTCATCCAAGAGCGCGAACGAACCGCTAAGGCAGCCTGGTGAATATTACATTCCTGATCTTCCTGACAAGGCAATCGAAGGCAAGGCTTTGAAAGCCGGAGTCATCGGCTGCGGCGGAAGAGGATCCGGCGCAGTGGAGAATCTTCTCGAGGCAGCCGACGGCATCACCGTGACTGCTCTGGGAGACGTATTCCAGGATAGGATAGACTCTCTGAAAGGCAAACTTAAGGAGAAGGGACAGGAAGTCGCCGACGATCACTGCTTCGTAGGCTTCGATGCGTATCAGAAGGTCATTGATTCCGGCGTGGACATGGTCATCATCGCCACCCCGCCGGTATTCCGTCCTGTGCATTTCCAGTATGCCACCTCCAAAGGCGTGCATTCATTCCTCGAGAAACCTATCGCAGTCGATCCGAAGGGGTACCGCACCATCATGGCAGCCGCAAAGCAGGCAGAGTCCAAGAGCCTCTCGGTCGTGACCGGAACTCAGCGCCATCATCAGCGCGAGTACGTTGAGTCTTTCAAGAAGATTCAGGAAGGCATGATTGGAAGAATCACAGGAGGAAACGTTTACTGGAACCAGGGAATGCTCTGGTATCGCAACAGAGAAAAAGGCTGGAGCGACATGGAGTGGATGATCCGCGACTGGGTGAACTGGAAATGGCTTTCAGGCGACCACATCGTTGAGCAGCACGTGCACAACATAGACGTGTTCCTTTGGATGACGGGCATGCACCCTGTGGCAGCCACAGGCTTCGGAAGCCGTCAACGCAGAATCACAGGCGACCAGTACGACAACTTCAGCATCGACTTCGAGTTCGAGAACGGGGTGCATCTCCACAGCATGTGCCGCCAGATAGACGGCTGCAGCAACAACGTGAGCGAATTCATCCAGGGAACCAAAGGTTCTTGGAACAGCCAGGACTTCACAATCAGAGACCTCGATGGCAACGAGCTTTGGAAATATGACAAAGAGGCAGCTCAGGCCGAATTCAAGCAGTTCAACCCTTACGTGCTAGAGCATGTGGACTGGGTGAACCACATCCGCAAGGGCGATGCACACGTGGAGGCTGGCGAGACAGGCATTTCTTCTCTGGCAGGAGTCATGGGTCGCGAGGCCGCTTACACAGGAAAGACTGTAAAATGGGACGAGATAAGCGCTTCCGAGCTTGACTACATGCCGGAGAAACTTGAGCTCGGGCCTATGGATATGTCCAAGTACACTGTTCCTGTTCCGGGCGAAGCCCACAAAGAGTAAATATATGGACAGAAAACAATTCATAAACAGATCTCTGCTTGGGATGGCCGCTCTTGCTGCGGCTCCATCCCTTGCAGTTTCTTGTGCTGCTAAAAGCGGCTCCAAAGGAAAGGCTGATAATAAGGCTCAGGGAGTGCTGAATATTTCATGCCAGGAAGGCGTGACTCCTGGAGAAAGCCTGAACGAGAAGCTGGACTTCCTAGAGAGCTTGGGCGTCGTCGGGTTCGAGCCGGGCGGAAGAGGACTCGGGGACAGAATCACAGAACTCCAAGACGCGCTTAAGGACAGAAACATAAAGGTATCTGCCATCTGCGCAGGCTTTGACGGCTTTATTCTGGCCGAAGATCCGGCCGTGAAAGAGTCTTTCGATACGACGATGCGCCAGATAATCGATGCCGCCGGAGCCCTTGGCTCCACGGGAGTCATCATGGTGCCAGCTTTCAACGGGCAGAAGCCTTGCAAGCCTCATACTCTTGAGACCAGGGATTTTCTCTGCGAGCAGCTGCATGAACTGGGAGAATATGCCCTGCAGCATGACACCACGATAATCTTGGAGCCTCTGAATCGCAAAGAGGCATTTTACCTTCGCCTGGTCGCTGATGCAGCCGCAATTTGCCGCGATGCAGACAGCGCAGGGGTGAAATGCATGGGCGATTTCTGGCACATGCAGGAAGAGACATCCGACTACGGCGCATTCATGTCAGCCGGCGCCAAATACCTGCAGCACGTCCATATCGCCAGCCGGGGCAGAAGACTGATGCCTGGGGAAGACGGCGAGAAAGACAACTACGTGGACGGATTCAAGGCTCTTAAAGAAATGGGGTATCAGAATTACGTCTCATTCGAGTGCGGAACCAAAGGCGATCGCAAAGATACCCTGACAGCAGCCGTCAATCTTCTCCGCTCCCAGTGGGAACAAGCCTAAGGCTGAATGAAGCCACTCGTTGAATATGCAAAAGCGTTGTGGCGCTGCGTCGTGCTTTTCATGGCAGGCGTGGCGCTGCAATTGATTTTCGGCGAGATACATGCCGGAGGCAATGTGTGGGTTTGTCTGGCCTTGCTTCTGGCCTTTCCTTTCTTACTGTATTTCTTGAAGGAGAGATGGAAATTTGCCAGGAGCATTTCCGGTGCGGAAAGCCGTATCGTGACGATGTGCGTTCTGGTTATCCTTCTTCTCTTCTTCGGACTCATACCGCAAAATGGAAGTGGACGGGGAATCCTGGGAGCGTTAGGATTCCATGACATGAAAACCTCCTGGGTCTTTGCGCTACTGCTAATCTATTTCACTGTTCTTATCGGCATCCAGGCCATCACCGACCTGAAAATCAAGAAATTGTCTGCCATGCCAATCTTCCACTGGAGCATATTCGCAATTCTGGTTGCCGGGATTTGCGGAGTTGGAGCCAGAAAGACAGCCTACATTCAGATAAATGAAGGCGAGACGCTAAACACAGCTATTGATGCCGAAGGAAACTCGTTGCAGCTGCCGTTCAGCATAAAACTGGAGGATTTCCAGATGGAGGAATATGATGGAACGCATCAGCCTAAAGAATTTCTGTCCAAGATTCAGATTACCTCGGGCAAAGGGAACAAACAGGCGAGCGTTAGAGTTAATCATCCAGCAAGGTTCGCCTCATGGAAGATTTATCAGTCGGGCTACGATGTCTCAAAAGGCAAAGATAGCGAATACAGCGTGCTGAACGTTGTCAGGGACCCGATGTGGCCGGTCACGCAAATAGGCCTCTGGGGCCTGCTGATTGGCTGTATATTCATGTTCATTGACAAGGCAGCTAGGAAGGAGGCTAAGGCATGATCTGGGAGTCATTCGCATATTTCGCTGTCGTCGCTTCCCTATTCTGGGTAGCTGGAAGCTTGCTATCATATTCAGAAAAAGGCGACAGACCTGCCATTGCCCTCTCCATCGCAGGTTCTGGAATATTCCTAGCCTATATCATCTGCCTCTGGATTGCTCTAGGCAGGCCTCCGATGAGGACGATGGGCGAAACCCGGCTGTGGTATTCGTTCTTCTTGCCGCTCATCGGCACCATCATATTCATCGCCTACCGATACAAATGGATAATGTCGTTCACTACCCTGCTATCGGTGGTATTCGTCTGCGTGAACATATTCAAGCCTGAAATCCACAGCCAGAATCTTATGCCGGCCCTGCAAAGTCCATGGTTCGTCCCGCACGTAATCGTGTACATGATAGCCTACGCTCTCATGGCAGCAGCCGCAATATTCGCAGGCTATCTCTGGTACCTCGATTCGAACGACCGGCCTATCAATAAGAAGGATTCCGACGCCTGCTATGCGCTAGTGAGCATCGGATTCGCTTTTCTGACGATGGGAATAGTCATGGGCGCTCTCTGGGCGAAGGAAGCCTGGGGAGACTACTGGACATGGGACCCGAAAGAAACCTGGGCCGCAGTTACCTGGATGGCATACCTGCTGTACCTGCATGCCAGGAAGCACGTCAAAGATCAGCAATACTGCTACGCCCTTCTGATATTCGCATTCATCCTCCTTCAGATGTGCTGGTGGGGAATAAATTACCTCCCCTCGGCGCAAGGCATGAGCATACATACATACTGAGCCTTTTTGCGCCTAATTAGCCTAATAAACCTGCGTGACGGATAGGGAGAGCAGGAGGTGTTTTATATGTGCTTGATAATCAATAAATTCGTTCATATCAATTGCTCACCCCTGTATCGTCCTAAAATTTTTTTACCGCAAAAAGTAAAAAAACATGGAGAAAAAGAAGATTTATGTGACCAGGCTGGAATGCACAGTTCTGCAGGAATAT
>ONBM01000043.1 GCA_900316045.1 uncultured Bacteroidales bacterium
CCAAAGGTCGCTTTTATCTTTGTCTTGTCGAGAACCGAGAATCTTGGCCTCTCTGCCTTCGTAGGAAATTCTTCCGTATGGCAGGGTTGCACGTCACATTCGATGTTGCTAAGATCACGGATTGCCTCTGCGAAATCGTACCACGAGATTGCTCCTTCGTTGCTGAAATGATATATGCCGGTCTTAGCTAATAGGTTCTCTTCAATTATCTTAAATATGACCTTGGCCAGGTCTAACGCATAAGTCGGGGTTCCTACCTGATCAAAGACTACCTTCACCGAATCCCGCTGGGACATCAGGGAGCGCATAGTCTTCACGAAATTTTTCCCATAAGGCGAATAGAGCCAGGCCGTCCTCAGCAAGATGTACTTGCAGCCGGATTTTTCCAAGGCATTCTCTCCTGCCAGCTTCGTGGAGCCATAGACTCCTAGCGGATCCGTCTCCCAGTCTTCTTCACAAGGCAGCGGCCTGTCGCCATGAAAGACATAGTCGGTAGAGATGTGGATCATCGTCGCACCTCTCTCGGCGGCCACTTTCGCCAAATTGCCAACTGCTGTGCAGTTTAGCAATTCAGCCCAGACAGGGTCATCCTCTGCCTGCTCCACATTCGTGTAGGCGGCGCAATTGACTATGACGCCTACTTGCTCTGATTCACATACCAGGCGCACAGCATCCTCGTCCGTGATGTCTAAGCTCACAGTCTCCACGCCCTGAATGGTTGTCACATCAGTGAATATGTAATGATTACGGCTGCTGCCAGCCACGTTTCTGAGTTCGGTCCCTAATTGGCCGTTTGCTCCTGTGACCAAAATGTTCATATACGCAAATTTAATAAAATAAGCATTAGATGAAAACATCTTTACAGAAACGCATCCAACGGCATGTCGTCATTCCCAGATATCAGGACCTAACTCATGTCCTCTTGCATTCACTGGTTCTTCAGAAAATGGGGAAACTTCTCCAGAATGTATTTTATATAGCCTTTCCGACGTAGCTTTGGCTGCCTCAACGATCTTCTTGTATGGCCTATCCGTCACATCAATTAGACCGCAGTTGTAATTCTCGCCATCGAAACGCCCAGTGATATCTTGATCACACCACTGGAAATACCCTGTGCCAATCAATGCCGGATGTGAATATGCATGCTCAGTATAATATCGATAGGCTACGCCCCTTTGCTCCTGCGACTCAACCTGCCAAAGAGACTGCGCCATGCCTCTATCAACCGTCCCGAAATGATATTCGCCAATCATCAAAGGAAGATTCAGGATGTTTTCAGCATGCCCCATTGCGTCATAGTCTGGTTTGAGAGCATAACAATTGAAGCTGAAGACATCGAAATGCTTACCGCATATCGCAAGCACGTCGTCACCGACATCACTGATATTCCCAAAACGGATGCCAAGATTCAAATGGTCTTTGTCAATGGACTTCAGGATTTCGTCAACTTCCGAAAGATACGCATCGAATGTTTTGAATATAAACTGTTTGCGACTATGTTCCGTATCCCCATTCTCTTCAAGCCATGACTTCAGAGCATTCTTTATAGGCTTATTAGTACCTTCTAATATCATTTGTGAAAGTCTTACTTCATGATCAAGCCAGGCCGGTTCATTGCCGATGAAATACCCAATAAGCCAAGGATCACCTAAATAATCGGAAACCTGCCTTGAAATGAATTCCTTTGCCGAGCTTTCAAATTTGGGATCATATATATCAGCCAAACCCATGAGCTCTGGCTCTGCGCCCACATTATCTAATGACACGACAAAGGCTTTATTATTCATTGACATCACTGCAGGATCTGACCAATTCGCTATAGTGTTGAATCCCCACTTATCCATTCGCCTGATTATCATCTTCCTTGCCTCATCAATATAGTCTTTGCCATGCCTTCTATAAAGGTTCCAAGTGCCAAAAGAATATCCTTTGCCACCTGAACGTCTAGAAACAGGGAAAATATCTCCTGGCGGCATTGCCTGAAACATATTTGACCTCTTCTCATAATCCCTCACGCTTCCTCCACCTCCAGGGCTTACGCAATCTACTCCGACTGAGAGAAAGAGATATCCTGCCGGGTCTACGAACCACCATTTGCCATCTATTTTCTCAACACGGAAAAATCCTGTCGCAGTCACTCTATGATCCCTATACCCGCCGAATTTAGAATACCGGAACACAGCTGTGTCCATCGGCTGGGCATCTTCTTCGTCCCATTGCTGTCTTAATTCTGAAAGAGAAGCAACTTTTTCAGGATAATCCAGGAATATGTTCTGTCCGAGTGAGTCAATCGCAGGTTTGTTTTCTAGATAGGAATCACCCGGATCCTCTACGGCCAGTTCAACTTTCCTTATCTCGAATGTCTGATCCCCTATCGGGCGACGCATCCTGACTCCTATCGAATCCACGCCTTGAAGCGGGCCTATCCTGCTAAGCAGGTTAATCCATCCCATGTAGCGCGGATGATTATAAGTTGCGGCAAGATCAGACTCAGGATCCGGAAGCTGAGTGAAATACTTCAACGGTATTGCCAGTCTGTTCCACGCTTTGGGGACGTAGCACATTACCCTAGCCTCTCTATAGCCGCCAGTCGTTGTGAATCCTAGCTGGAAACGCTGTGAAGTTGAGATTCTATATTCAATGACGACATAATTATAATCTTTCCAATCTTCGGGAAGATCCGGATTGATTGCCTTGAGGGCAATCTTGCTCCCAGACATTTCCTTTGAGGAGTCTAATTTTATCGTAAAGATTTTCTCGCCACATGAAACGAAAGCAATGGCGCTTGCTAATAGCGCCATCGGAATAAACCTGTTTATCTTCATTTTCTAATTCAATAACATTGATTCGATATATTCATTATCAGGCCGGCAATTCTCGAATCTCACATTTTTCGTGAACTCCTGCATTATTCGCCAAGCTTCTTCTTGATCTGGCCTTGCCTCTCGCACCTGGCCGAAATCGCCTCGCGGAGATTCGGAAAATGCGCAGATAATGTCGTCCCATCCATCCGGTACATGAAAATTAACCATGCAACTGTTATCTCGCTTTTTATATGGCCAGAAAGTATATCCTATGTTATTTTCTTTCATGATTTCGCAAAATGTCCTCTGCCACTCGAATGTGTTGTGACCTATTTCCCCCATGTACATCGGCAGACCTGTGCTGTCTCTGAAACTAATATTATCCCTAATGCTTTCTGCCGTTGGCTCTCCTCCATACCTATGACAGGTCAGAATAATCTTGTCATCGAACGACACGTCAGTCACTGACTTGAAATTCGTATTCCACTGCGTAGCTCCAATAAGTATGATATGATTATTATCTACTTCTCTGATACGTTGCACCGCCTTTTTGCATACGTCCATAAACTTCCCGTTCAGGTCGTCAACATTCTTGAAATAAGGGGCTATAGGCTCATTCGCCAGCTCATACCCAAGAATGACAGGTTCATTTACGAAATGCTCTGCTATCTTCTGCCAGATATCACAGAAAAGAGCCTGGCTTTCCGAGCTTTCGAAAAGCCAAGGATAGCCATAACTATCATCTATATTATCACCCGTCTGCCCACCTGGGCAATCATGCATGTCAAGTATTACATGAAGGCCAGCCTCTCTTGCCCACACGACTAAAGAATCCATCCTTGCGAAACCGTCCTGATCCTTAGTCAGCCCCATGTAATCCTCATCTGTGAATAACCTGTAATTGAAGGGGAGCCGGATAGTGTTTGCGCCCGTTGAGGCAATGAACTTAATATCTTCGCGGGAGATATAATTATCTTTGAATTCTTTCCAGAATTGCGCAGTCCTATCCGGGCCAACTAGCTCGCAGAACATCTCATTTATGAGTCTCGGAGAGCTCGTTCTGCCGAACCCGAACATATAGCCTTCGGGATTCAGCCAATTGCCAAGATTAGTTCCCTTGATGAAATATGCAGTGCCATCAGGATTGATGAGGTTAGTACCAGATATCCCGATGAATCCTTCCGGGGTTGACTGCCGGGTCCCGACGCATCCAGAAACAAATATTAATGCCGATGCGATGCAAATAAGTTTCTTATAGAGCCTCATCACTATTTCCCAAGATTAGGATTCAACAATATTTCACTAGAAGGAATCGGGAAAGTGTACCTATTGTCTGACTGGGAATGCAAATTAGACGGGTCATATTCCGGATCTTTGCCCTCGAATGATTCAGGAACCATTTCCAACCTCAGCAGATCATACCACCTAACGCATTCTCCGGCAAATTCCCAAGCTCTTTCTTGCACAACGTCATTGATGAAATCGCTTGTCGATAGTCCGGAATATTCAGGAAGCCCTGCCCTGTCTCTTATTTTGTTCAGCCACGAATATGCCTCAGCATCAGGGCCATCAGAACGAGCCTTTGCCTCTGCGTATGTTAGAGCAGTCTGAGAAAGTCTGAGTATATGAGCAGGAAGCACGGAAGAGCAGTTCGCCACATTGTTCTGTCCCCCTTGCGGATATTTCATGAGTTTGAGTATGCATGGGTGTTTGTGCTGCCAATTCTGCCAGCTTACGCCTTTGTCTGTCACAGTATAAAAAGTGGCATCCTTTCTAGGACCTTCAGGGAATTTATTCATGAATCCGACTTCTGCGAATATTACATTCCAGCCTCCTATTTCTGAAGGCTCGCACCAAGCACCATAGAATACCACATAATCAGTGGTGCTTGCAGGAATAACGAATAAATCTTCCGAAGTGATGTTATTATCTTCTTCCCTGTTTTTGAACAGAGAAGAATAGTTTCCTTCAAGAGAAAAGCCGGCTCCACTGCTTTCGTCAAGAACTTCTTTTGCTACCGAGGCCGCCTTCGCATAATAACCATCCTTCTTCAGCGGCCATCCTGCCTCAGTGAGATATATCTCGGCCATCAATGCTTTAGCGACGAGCTTGTTAGGCCTTCCAACCTCGTTATTCCGTCGTGAATCGCCAAGCAGGCTTACGGCAGTCGTTATATCACTTTCAATCAAATCATAAACATCTGCCTCGGACGATAAACCTATTGATGCGTCATCAGAATTATAGCCCGATGCAGTGACCAACGGAATATCGCCCCACAATCTCACCAGGGTATAATATGCAAATGCCCTGAGGAAGTATGCTTCGCCGGCTATAACTTTTATAGTGCTAGCATCACCGCTGCAATTCTGATAATTATTAATCACTCTGTTAGCCCCTAGTGCAGTCTTGTATAATCCGCTCCATGTACTCGAGAATGAGCCGTTGGAATTCGTAGGGTTACATCTGTCTAACTGGGTCCCGTTAGCATCAGTTGTCGGACAGTACATATCATCTGCACCTGAGCATAACTGTTGGTATGTGCCATTACATATCCCGAAACCCCAAGGCTGATTCAATCCCCTATATGCCCCTGTCAGCGCTGCCTCAAGCCCCTCTTGCGTAGTGAGCAGATTTTCATCGACTTTCCCTTTTGACTCCTCATCGAGGAAGTCAGAACAAGCAGGAATAATGAATATGCCAAAAAGAATGGCTGATATTAATATATTTTTCATATTATCTTCGTTATTAGAATCTTATATTCAAGCCAAGCGTTAAAGAACGAGAATTCGGATAAGCTCCGTAATCAAGTCCCTGATAGACATCGGAGCTGCTTCCTACATTGCTAGCCTCTGGATCGATCCCTTTATAGCCAGAAATCGTGAACAAGTTCGTGGCATTGAGAGACACAGAGAAATCTGCGATTTTCTTTATCGAGAAATCATAAGAAATGCTTAAGTTCTTAAATCTAAGATAGCTTGCATCTTCAAGCCAAAGGCTGGACACAGGATACCATATGCTAGAAGCATTCCAAGCAGGAAGCCACGCATCTTCTTGGACCCCAGGAATATAACGTTCTTTCACTTCTGCGAATCTAGCACCCCTTACGTCCCTGGTAGCCATCATATTCACGCACCTGTTGTAGTTAAGTTTGTCCATTTTAATCACACCTTGGAAGAACATGTTTACCCCTATCTTTTTCCAACGGAAATTAGTATTCCATCCAAGGGTATATTTTGGCATGCCATATCCAATTATTTTATAGTCGCTGCTATCATATATATGGTCTCCGTTAAGATCTTCATACCTTGCATCACCCGGCACGCAACCGTATTTGGCAGCCTCTGTTTCCTGTCCTTTCTGCCACGGGCCAAGGTAATGCAGCCCGAAGAGCGTTCCGAGAGGTTCTCCCACTTTATAGATCAAATCGTAAGCGCCATCATTTATTCCCGTAAGATTCGTAGCTACATACACTATATCTTCCTCGCCTAAATCCTTGACCTTATTTTTCAGGAATGAGAAATTGACAGAAGACTCGAGAAACATATCTGTCTTCTCGATGATCCTTCCTGTCAGCGTAAAATCAAAACCACTGTTACGTATCTTTCCGATGTTAGAAGTAATGGTTCCACTACCAAGATAATCTGGCACATTTTTGTTCAGCAGAAGATCTTTTGTGTCCTTCATATAGTAGTCAGCCTCAAGCGTCAGCCTATCATCGAAGAAGCCCGCATCTAATCCTATGTCTTTCTGCACTGTGGTCTCCCACTTAAGATCTTTATTAGCAGGATTTCCTGCGATAATGCCGCTCGTCGAAGTACCCATAGAGAATGGATATGTCGTAGAGTTAAAGAAGTATTGAGTTGCGTATGGGCTGATGGCCTGGCTTCCTGTCGCCCCCCAGCTGAACCTGATCTTCAGATTGCTCACGAAAGGGACATTCTCCATGAATTTTTCCTTCGATATAGCCCAAGCAACAGCCGCAGCAGGAAATGTGCTGTATTTATTTCCTTTAGCGAATTTAGATGAGCCATCGCGTCTTACTGAAACAGATGCCAGATAACGTCCGCCGTATGAATAGTTTAGACGCGCAATATATGAAGACAGCGTCCAATTCGTGTAATCACTCGAGGCATTTATAGTCGTGGCTTGTGCCAGATTGTTATATTTCAAAGATGGGAATTTCAATCCCGTAGAGGTGGTTGAATGCCCCAACGCATTATATTCCTGTGTCTCGAAGGCAGCTACTGCGTTGATTTCATGCTTTCCAAAAGTGTTGTTGTATGAGAGTTGAGTAGTGGTCTGCAAAGTCTTCCCTTTCGTGTCGGTTAGCGAAGCACCAGCTACGGATCTGTTGGCAAGTGTTCCGTTATAGATCTTGTCTCTTTCGAATAACCTATCTGTTGCGGCCTGGAAATCTAGGGATAGGCCATCAAATATCTCATATTTTGCTCCTCCAAGTATGGTGAGGAATGTTTTTTCCTGGATGTTCTCCGCATCATAAAGAAGAGCCAAAGGACTTGTCTTGAGCGATCCGACAGGGTCATTCACCACAAGATTACCATCGTCATCATAAGGCATCGTGGTCGGAGCCCAGCCTACAGCCTGATTCAGGACGGTAGTGGCCCCAGAATATCCCTGATTATTGTAACCTGTGCCATTATTCACATTAATATTGAATCTAAATGAAAGCCTGTCGCTTACTTTAGCATTCAGGTTTGCTCTCAGGTTCGTCCTGCGATAATTAGATTTTTTTACTATTCCTTGCTGGTCTAATAGATTTCCTGACACTCTCCACTGCACATTCCGTGTTCCTCCAGAAACGCTCAGTTGATGCTGATGCGAGAAAGCAGTCCTCAGAACAGCATCTACATAATCGTACCCACCGCTCTTGTAATAGCTGCCTATCTGTTCCTGAGTGAACGTCGGATTAAGTCCGTATGCGACAGAATGTTCGTTGTATACTTCTGCATATTCGCCAGCGCTTAGAAGATCGTAATTCTTCAATATCTTCGAGACTGTGGCACTTCCCTCGTAAGTAACTTCCACTTTATCAGAAATAGCACCTTTCTTAGTCGTTATGAGAACAACTCCATTAGCCCCGCGGGAGCCATAGATAGCTGTCGATGATGCATCCTTGAGAATTTCAATGGACTCAATGTCATCAGGATTAATCGAAGAAAAATCTACGCCGACTAAGCCGTCTACCACGAAAAGCGGGCTGTTATCTCCCAGCACTGAGTTTGCACCCCTTATCCTAATCCTAACTGAACCGCCCGGAGCTCCTACAGTATTAGATACTTGCACGCCGGAAGCTCTTCCTTGCAAGGCCTGATCAATGCGAGTTACCCTCTGATCTTTGAAAGAATCGCTTTTTACCTGCGAAAGAGCACCCGTCAGAGAGCTTTTCTTCGCTGTTCCATAGCCGATGACAACAACTTCTTCAAGAGCCTCAGTGTCTTCTTTGAGTACTACCGTCATGTTATCTTCATCCCCGACAGAAACATTCTGGGTCATGAAACCAAGGAATGATACTTCCAAATTCGGGTTGCCATGAACAGTAAGAGACAAAACTCCGTCAGCATCAGTGATCCCTCCAATATTGGTTCCAATAACTAATACGCTTGCTCCAGCGACTGGCATCCCACTCCCATCAATTACTTTCAGGGTGATGGTTCTGCCTTCCGTCTGCATGTTCTGCCTTGTAAGAACAATCTGTTTTGAGTTAATTGAATATGTCACATCAGTGCCAGCAAAGACATTGTCTAGAATATCCGTCACAGGTCTGTCTTTTACGTGGATATTTACATTTCTGCTAACGTCTACGTCTCTGGTGTTGTAGAAGAATACATACTCAGTACGCTGTTCAATGGCATCAAGCACATTTTCGACAGTGACTTTGTTCATGTTCAAAGAGATTTTCCTCAACTGAATAGCTGAAGCTCCAGCATACACAGAAATCTGCGAAACTATCAGGGTTACGAGAAATAGTTTCCAGACACTTGAAATCTTACTGGATAAAATTTCAAACTTCTTGAATTCGTCTTTTAAAATCATAGTTCTGAACTAATATAATTGAGTCATAATTAGCTTTAGCGAAAACTATAATATAGACGAACAATGGGAAGCAATACCCTATGATTTTTATAGATTATTTTAAAGAAATGATGACTCGCTTTTTAGAGAAACTGTCATCAGGCCTCTTTTGCGGGTTGAATACCTTAATCTTGATTGGTGCAGTCATCTCCAGAAGGGAAAGTATATCCTCTAAACTTTCATCTTTGAACGTGGCAGAATATTCATAATTTTCAATCTCGCTTCCTCTAAGAATAATTTCAGCGTTGAAGTGACGAGAAAGCTGGTTCACAATATCTTTCAGCTTCGCCCTCCTGAAAACCAATTTCCCATCTATCCAAGCAATTCTTTCATATATGTTGGCTTCAGAAATAATGCATTCGCTATCAATATCTTTTTTCGCTCTCGCTATCTGCCCAGGAAGCATGTAGTATTTCTTATTTCCTTTCGCCAATTCGACTTTTCCACTCGCAAGAGTTACGTCTATGGAAGAATCAGTATCATACGAACGAACATCGAATTCTGTTCCGAGGGCCGTAACTCTCAACGCATCCCAGACTGATACTTCGAAAGGCCTGTCTGGATCGTGACTTACTTTGAAATACGCCTCACCATTCAAGCGAACGTCTCTTTTTTGTTCGCTAGTGAAATTCTTTGCGTACTGGATATGGGATCCAGAATTGAGGATAACGACAGAACTATCAGGCAGAATAATCCTTGTAACAGTACCCTCGGCTGAATAGACATCAACGATTTCTTCCACTGGCTTCCCTGGTCTTTGGCCGCGGAGAAAAAATGAAACAGTGAAGAATGAAGTAACGAATATGATTAAAGATGCCGCAGCGCTCCAGAATATTCTCGCAATTTTTCTTGCCCGTTCGTGGCGATTTATCTTTTCCGATAGAGTTTTCCATCTCTTTTCAGGGTTTATTCTATCACTACCCTCAAGAAGATTCACATTCTCAGCCACGAAATCAGCTGCATCTAGCAACTCTTTCAATTCTGTAGAGCTGGGTGCACCTTTTTCTAATTCTCTCATTATTTCATCAGGAAATTCTCTAGTCATATATTTGAGAATAACGTCAATGGTTATTTTAATTTTCGAAAAATTAATTCACTTAATAAGACGTATAATATGTGCGCATACCCTAAGAAGTTAGACCCTATTATTGCTTAATGTAATCTGACATTTCGTACCTGAGCATCTTCAGGGCTTTAGTCATGTAAGCTTCGACTGTTTTGACGGAAGTACCATTCTTCTGTGCGATATCACTATATCTGAGGCCTTGAAACCTATTCATTAAAAAAACTTGCTTGACCTTTTCAGGGAGCTTCGATAAAGCTTTATTCAGAGCATCTTTCAATTCAGATTCCGAGTAAAGGATATCTTCAGCCTGTGAGTCTCGTTCCATGCATAAACTTTCATATTTATCCCTGACCTTAAATTTTCTGACGTAATCTATGCTCCTATTCTTAACGCTTGCCAGAAGTAAGCTTCTTAAGCTCGTCTTTATCTGAATATTTTTTCTATTTTTCCAAAGGTGGAAGAACATATCCTGAACCACATCCTCACTTTCGCTCAGGGAGTGAATGTATCTGTCCGCAAGAATAACTAGAGGAGAGTAATACTTCATGAAGATGGCCTTGAATGATTTCTGGTCATCATTAACGATTGCTCTCAATAATAGGATTTCATCGTTATTTCGGTCATCATGATCTGACATAGTCTAAGATTTTGAGCCGCGGGTACAAAAATAATAAAATTCCAGAATCTGAACAGAAATAAAAAACGCATCCAACATAATTTCTGTTATATTTGCAGGCATGGAAAAACAAACCATTTATCTGTTCACCGATGGGGCATCAAGCGGTAATCCCGGACCTGGTGGCTACGGAGTGATATTGAGATGCGGGACATACGAGAAAGAGATGAGCGGTGGCTTCCAGAAAACCACGAACAACAGAATGGAACTTCTGGCAGTGATAGTTGGGCTCGAAGCCATAAAATGGAGGAATGCCGAAGTCGAGGTCTACAGCGATTCTACCTATGTCGTAAAGGCTTTGAACGAGGGCTGGCTGGACGCTTGGATACGCAGGAACTGGAAGAAAGTGAAGAACCAGGATTTGTGGATGCGTTTCCTTAATGTCTACAAGAAGCACAACGTCACTTTTCACTGGCTGAAAGGTCATGCAGGACATCCAGAGAATGAGAGGTGCGATGCCCTTGCAGTCGCAGCAGGTGCAGGAGCTGTGGCTGCCGGGGTTCAGCTCCCTGCCGACGAAGGCTATTTGGCTCAGGCAGGGGAAGGCAATATGCTTGATTTTTCTTAAATTTGCCGAAAATACAATTGAATATGCCAGATAAGAATAGAAAGCCTATCGTCGGGATAACGCAAGGCGATGGAAATGGAATAGGATACGAAGTCATCATAAAGTCTCTTGCCGATGCCAGGATGCTTGATTCTTTCACGCCAATCATCTATGGGTCATCGAAAATTTTCGGATTCTATAAAAAATTGATTCATAACATCGACAATATAGACACTTATGTGATCTCAGATGCAAAAGAGGCCAAGCCGAAGAAAGTGAACATAGTGAATTGCCTTCCAGACAACGTGTTCGTCGAGCCTGGCAAATGCACTCCCGATGCGGCCAAAGGTGCCATCTCGGCATTAAAGCGCGCATTGGATGACATCAAGGCTGGCGACATCGATGTACTGGTAACAGCCCCGATCTGCAAGAAATCCCTCGTGGATGAAGGCATTTCCGGCCTAGGCCACATGGACTTTTTGAAAGAAGAATTCAAAGTCGATGACGTAGCCATGTTCATGGTCTCTGATCAGATCAGGATTAGCACTGTGACAAACCACATCCCTTTAAGAGAAGTTCCTCAGGCTATTTCCATTGAGAAAATCGTGAAGAAACTCAGACTGATGAATGAATCCCTGAAACGCGATTTCGATGTCATACAGCCGAAAATAGCTGTGCTCGGTCTCAATCCTCACTGCGGCGAGAACGGCCTGCTTGACGTTGAAGAAAAGGAGATAATCCTTCCTGCTATCAAGCAGGCTTCCGAAGAAGGCATTCTTGCATTTGGGCCTTACTCTGGAGACGGGTTCTTCGGATACGGAGAATACCAGAGATTCGATGCGACTCTCGCCATGTACCACGATCAAGGGTTAGGGCCTTTCAAAGCAATATCTTTCGAGGACGGAGTGAATTTCACTGCAGGCCTGCCAATAGTTCGCACCGCCCCAGATCATGGGGCTTCCTACGACATCGCTGGCAGGGACGAAGCAGACCCTCAATCCATGATGTCTGCCATATACACAGCGATCGATATTCTTCGAAGGAGAGAGGCTTATGACAAACTGAAAGCTTCGGTATCGTTCAAAAGCACTCAGGATATCTTTGAGTAATCCTTGACGTTATACTTATCCTTGCGCAGTTCTGCAGCAAGGCTTTCGTTCTCCGCCTTTTCGAGCGTAGGGTCTTGGGCCAAGATATGCTCTGCATACGATCTGGCATCGGATAGTATCGTGCCATCATGAGTGAGCGACGCTATATTCAATTCTATCGGCAGCCCGCTCTGCTGGGTGCCTTCCAGGTCACCCGGCCCTCTCATCTTCATGTCTTCTTCCGCAAGGTCGAAGCCATTCTCCGTTGCGCACATGAGGTTCAGCCTCTTCATGGACTCGTTGCTGACCTTCCGCCCGTGCATCAGGACGCAGAAAGATTCCTCAGACCCCCTTCCTACGCGACCTCGAAGCTGGTGCAGCTGAGAAAGGCCGAAACGCTCTGCGCTCTCGATTACCATCACTGAAGCATTAGGAACATCCACGCCGACTTCTATTACAGTCGTTGACACGAGAATATTCGCTCTTCCCGATGTAAAAGCATTCATATTCAGCATTTTATCTTCATTAGACTGCTGACCGTGCACTATCGCCACCTTGTAGCCAGGGTACGGGAAATGCTCCACTATGTCTTCATAGCCTTTTTCCAGATTCTGGTAATCCAGCTTCTCGCTCTCGAATATCAAAGGGTAGACAATGAAGATCTGCCTGCCCAGAGATATCTGTTTTGCCATGAACTTATAGAGAACAGGCCTTTTAGCCTCTCCGAAGCAATATGTCTTCACCGGCTTCCTGCCAGGAGGCATCTCATCTATGATGGAGACATCCAAATCGCCATAGAGAGTCATTGCCAGCGTGCGAGGAATAGGAGTCGCCGTCATCACCAACACATGCGGAGGCACTCCTGCATTGCCTTTAGCCCATAATTTCGACCTCTGGTCTACTCCGAAACGATGCTGCTCGTCTATGATTGCCAGCCCAAGGTTCTTGAATATGACATCGTCTTCCAAGAGAGCATGGGTGCCGATAATAAGTTTCAGCGAGCCGTCGCGCAACCCTTCATGAATCGGTTTCCTGTTGGCTGGCGTCGTGGAGCCAGTTAGCAGTTCGCAGTGAATTCCTGTCGGGGCAAGGTATTTCGAGATATTCGCATAGTGCTGCTGGGCGAGCACTTCCGTCGGAGCCATGATGCAAGCCTGATAGTCATTGCCTATGGCAATCAGGGCAGTCAGAACTGCAACCATAGTCTTGCCGGAACCAACGTCGCCTTGAAGCAGCCTGTTCATCTGATGGCCGCTCATAAGGTCCGCCCTTATTTCTTTTATGACACGCTTCTGGGCGCCGGTCAGTGAATATGGGAGAGCGTTATAGCAAGCATTGAACGGAGATCCGACTCTCAGCATCTTGATTCCCACCTCATTGCGGCTGCGAATATATTTCTGCTTCAGGAGCGAGAGCTGAAGCAAGAAAAGTTCTTCCCACTTCAGACGGTAGCGAGCCTTGTCGAGAGATGCCTGATTTACGGGGAAATGAATATTCCGAATCGCAAAATTCAGCGGGCACAGACCTTTTTCTCTAAGAATATAATCTGGAAGGGTTTCTTGAATATCTTGGATTCCCATGCCTATGGCAGCATCCATCATCTTGTTCATTACCCTGCCAGTAATGCCTCCATTCTTCAGTTTCTCTGTAGAAGCGTAGACTCCTGTAAGCGTCCCAGAGAAATTCTGCGCTCCTCCGGTCGGAGGGAAATCTATCTCCGGATGTACCATATTCAGCTTTCCATTAAAGAATGACGGCTTTCCGAAGAATAGAAAAGTGCTGCCTGTCTTTAATTTTTCGGCAGTGTATTTTATGCCTCTGAAGAACACGAGTTCCATCTGGCTGGTGTCGTCTGTTATCACTACGCTAAGGCGTTGTTTTCTGCCGACGCCTGTCACAGAGGAGGATATCACTTGGCCAAGCACCTGGACGTAAGCTGCATCCGTTGTTATTGAGCCTATCTTCTGAATCGTGCTCCTGTCGATGTAACGGAACGGAAACAGGTGCAACAGGTCGCCGATCGTGAAAACTTCCAGCTCGCTTTTCAGCAGCAGAGCCCGCTTGGGCCCCACTCCCGGCAGAAATTGTATGTCCGAGTCCAAAATGCTCTTATGCATATTCACAAATTTAGTGAAAATTAAATGGAAATTGCCTATATTCGTGTGCCACATTCAGGCACAGAACGATTAGACTGTTCCATCCTGAACGGTACTGCCACAGTCATCCGTGAGCCGACTGCTGGTCATCCTGAACTTGATTAAGGATCTAATTGAACGACAATGATATCAGAGTTGATTTCCAAATATATCTGGCTCATACAGACAATCTCCAGCTCCGGCCAATCGGGACTGAGCCTCGAAGACATCTCGAACAAATACGAGAGACGGTTCTCCGTGACTTACCCTAGAAGGACTTTCAACAACCACCGTGAAGCCATAGAAGCCATTTTCGGAATCGTGATAAAATGCGACAGGAGGACGAACAAATATTCCATCAACTATCCGGAGGATGCGATGGACGAGAGTTCCTCAACTCGGTGGCTGATAAACACGTTCGCAGTCAAGAACGTATTGGACCTTGGCAAAGAGAGACTGTCCGGAAGGGTCTCGGTCGAGGAGGCTCCCTCGGGCGAAAAACATCTTCTGCCGCTGATGAAAGCGATGGAAGAGATGATGGAAGTTGAAATTGAATATCAGAAATACAAATCCACTTCCTCAGAACTTCTTCATGTCCAGCCATTTGCGCTTAAGCAGGACAAGCAGCGCTGGTACCTGGCCGGCTATTGCGAGGAGCGCGCGGCTTACAAAGAAGGAAATAGGTCGCCAAACTCTGACATACGAGCCTGGAGGGTGTACAGCCTTGACAGAATAATGTCAGTGAAGCAGACAGAAGTAACATTTTCGCTCCCGGGCGGGTTTGACGTGGATGACTGCTTCGCCCAGAGTTACGGTCCTTATCTGCCTAACGATGGCAGAAAGGCTGTCACGATTCGTTTCAGGGCAAGTGACAGCGAGGCAAAATACCTCCGTGACCTGCCGCTGCATAAATCGCAGAAAGAAGAATCCAGGAAGAAAGATTCAGAACATATCTTCAGCATAAGGGTAATTCCCAACACTGACCTGATAATGGAATTCTGCAAAAGGGGTTCCAGAGTCGAGGTGCTGGAACCGGCAGAGGTAAGGGAAAAGGTTGCCGAGGAAATCAAGAACGCTAACGAAATATATTGTAAAAAGAGATGAATAATATTTTTAAGGCTGCCCTTAGCGCAGCAGTTTGTGTAACGATGGTAAATTGCAGCACGCAGAATAACGGAAATGCTTCGGTCGAATACATCGGTCGTTCCGACATCAAGGTTGAGAACGGCCTGATGTCGCCTGAGGTCATGCTGAACCTGGGCCGGCTCTCGGATCCTCAGCTAAGTCCTGACGGGAAAACGATACTCTATGGGGTCTCTTATACTTCCATCGAGGACAACCGGTCTTGCAGGAACCTGTTCCTCACCGGCGCTGACGGGAAAGACGCCAGGCAGCTTACGAAAGAGGGTAAAAGCCTGTCCAATGCCAGATGGTCCAATGACGGAAAGAGCATATATTATATTCAGGATGGGCAGGTTTGGAAAGCCGCTTTTGATGGCTCGAGTCTGACTGGAGCAAAGAAAATCACTGACATTGCATCTGGCGTAAGCGAGTTCAAGCTGAGCCCGGATGAAAGCATGTTATTGTTCACTAGCACTGTTCCCGGCCAGGTAAAAACGCCAAAGGATTACGATCCGAGGCTGGACAAAGCCAAGGCCTATGTTACAGAAGACCTGATGTACCGGCATTGGGATCATTGGACAACAGAGAGGCCTCAGGCATATATCGCCCCTCTCGGGCAAGGCGTAATCGACTCTACGAAGGCTGTCATCAACATTCTAGGAGATGATGCCGGGAAATACGAGCTGCCTACGGAGCCTTTCGGAGGCATCGAGCAGCTTTGCTGGAGCCCGGACGGGAAGAAGGTGGCATATTCTTGCAAGAAAGTCGCGACCGGGAAGGAATATGCCTTCTCGACGGACACGGAAATATATTTATATGACGTTGCCTCTGGCAAGACTGCGGTAATTCCTATGGGCGGAGGCTACGATACCGATCCCGTCTGGAGTCCTGACGGGTCTCGCATAGCATGGATCAGCATGGCTCGCAACGGCTACGAGGCTGACAAGACTAGGCTTTTCGTGGCCGAAGTTGCTTCCGACATGACCGTTTCCGGAATATCCGAGCTGACAGGAGGTTTCAAGTACAACGCCACCAATCCGGTTTGGGCAGAAGACTCCAAGAACTTGTATTTCTGCGCACTCACCGAAGGGCTACAAGCGTTGTACAAAGTTTCTGCACCTCTGGCAGATACCAAGGATTCCGCAGCCGTTCCGGTCAGGATAACTCCTGAAGATGCATGGTACGACTTCGGCGGCATTTTCGGGTTCGTCGATGGCAAGCTGCTGACCACCTATGATTCCATGGAGTTCCCTACTGAGCTGGTGGCCGTGAACGAGGCCGGTGGCAGCTTCACCCAGATCACTAAAGAGAACGAGCATATTCTTGGGCAATTGAAGCCTTTCAAAACCGAAGAGAAATGGCTGAAGACCGTGGACGGGAAGGAGATGCTGACATGGATCTTGTACCCGCCTGAATTCGATTCCACTAAAGTGTATCCAGCCATCGAGATATTCCTGGGAGGGCCTCAGGGCACTCTCAGCCAGGGATGGAGCTATCGTTGGAATTACCGCTTGATGTGCAACCAGGGCTACATCGTCGTGCTTCCTAACAGGCGCGGCACCACAGCATTCGGGCAGGACTGGTGCGAGGAGATTTCCGGTGATTACATCGGGCTGAACATGCAGGATTATCTTACTGCCGCCAATTACATCAAGTCGAAACCATACGTCGGGAAGCTGGCAGCCTGCGGGGCATCCTATGGCGGATACAGCGTCTATTACATGGCTGGCATTCACGGGAATACCTACGACTGCTTCATAGCTCATGCCGGGATTTTCGATGAGAAGTACATGTACGGCGAAACCGAGGAGATGTGGTTCCCGAACTGGGACAACGGAGGGCTGGCGGAATATTCATATACTCCTGGTGAGGTTGGCCCTAAGGGTGACGGGGTGACTTTCGGAGGCATCCAGCAGGCCGGCTCGCCGTGGAGCAATGCTCCTAAGGCTCGCAGGCACTACGCCAATTCGCCTGAGGTTAACGTAACTAAATGGCACACGCCGATTCTCTGCATCCACGGCATGATGGATTACCGCATTCCTTACGACCAGGGCATGGAGGCATTTAATTGTGCGCAAATGATGGGCGTGCCTTCCAAGCTGATCGTGTTCCCGGAAGAGAATCACTGGATCCTGAAGCCTCAGAATGCCTTGTTCTGGCACAGGGAATATTTCGACTGGCTGAATCGCTGGTGCAAGGACTAAGCCCAGTGCTTTCCGTGGCAGGTTATTATGGCTTATTCACTGAATTACGAATATGACTTCTTCGAGGATTATTCGCCATGCTTCGGTTTCTGACATCGAGTCAATCCTGAATGTGATTGATGCTGCGAAAGGAATAATGCGAGCCTCCGGAAACATGCATCAGTGGGCGGACGGATATCCGTCTTCCGATGTCATACTTCATGACATAGAGCGTGGCGGCGGCTATGTCATAGAAGAATCTCCAGGCTCATGCATAGCCCGCAACGGTGAAGCAACTGACTTGGAAGGCCGCCGCATAGTGGCCTATTTCGCCTTCCTGCCATCGCCTGAGCCGACATATTCAGAAATTTTTGATGGAGCCTGGCTGGACGGAACCCTCCCCTACCATGTGATACACCGCATAGCCAGTTATCCAGACGCACACGGCATATTCAATGAAATCATTGAATATGCCGCTTTGAAAGATCCGAATCTCCGGGTTGACACTCATCCCGACAACAAAATCATGTTGCGTTTACTCGCCGAGAATGGCTTCACCTACTGCGGAATAATTTATCTCGCCTCCGGTGACCTCCGGCTCGCCTACCAGAGACTTTTGCCAAAGTGATGACACGGCCAAGGTGCGAGGTCTACGGGATTGTTGCGCTCTTACTTTCTTGTTACGGATCGTGACTGACTGCTATCATCACGATTCGGATTATTTTCATATATCATTTCACAGGCGCCCATTTGCAACGCACTGGCGATACAATGGCTCCTTCTTTTTTCAAATCTGCAAAAGCCTTATCCACCTCTTTGCAATCGGCACCCAATGTCTTGGAATCTTCCAGAAAATCAAATACTTCTTTTACCATTTTCATATCTTCTTCTTTAATCGTTGAACTTGAAATTTAATTACATCTGCTTGACCAGCCAGTTCTGGCGGCCTATCATTTCGATCATCTTGATATGCTCTTGGCTCCAGTAGAGGTCTTCCTCCTCATCGGCAAGATAGGCTTCCAAGATGTCGTAAGTGGTAGGATCGTCCTTCAGCTCAGCGCCCCCTAAAATAAGCCACCCTCGTTTCGTTCATGAGCTGGAATGCCTATTGGTTGTTCATTTTGTCTGGCGGCATTGCGCGCAAGGCATTAATCTGCTCTACGTCCAGCCCGGTGGCCCTGGAGACAACCCCGATGTCGATGCCGAGCTTCAGTAAATTGGACGCAGCTTCCTCCTTGCCTTGTTGAATGCCCTGCTGGATTCCCTGGTTTCTGGCGGTCAGGATCTGGTTGCGTATGTCTCGCTCCGTCGTCATGTCGTGTACGTATTTGATTCGTTCATCCGGCCTGAATTTACTAATTTCCGCGGAATCGAAC
>ONBM01000062.1 GCA_900316045.1 uncultured Bacteroidales bacterium
GCCGCAATGTTGAAACTCACTCCGAACATCTGCCTTTACGATGTTTATGAGCCGGGACTGAAAGGAGTAGTGGCTGAAATGGCTCACTGCGCCTTCGAAGGTGTTAACTTTACCTGGACGACGGATCCTGCCGTTGCCTTCAAGAATGCGAAGTACATCATTTCTTCAGGCGGAGCTCCTCGTAAAGAAGGCATGACCCGTGAAGATCTGCTCAAGGGCAACTGCCAGATAGCCGAGGATTTTGGAAAGAACGTGAAGAAATATTGCCCGAAAGTAAAACATGTAGTTGTTATTTTCAACCCTGCTGACCTTACCGGACTTGTTGTCCTTCTTCATTCTGGGCTGAAACCTTCACAGGTTACTACTCTGGCTGCTCTCGATTCTACTCGTCTGCAGACCGAGCTTGCAGCTGAGTTCAAAGTCCCTCAGTACAAGGTTACCGGGGCACGCACATACGGTGGCCACGGAGAGGCTATGGCAGTGTTCGCTTCGAAGGTGAAGATTGACGGCGTTCCTCTCTCCAAGAAAAAGCTTTCTGAAAAGAGATTCGAGGAAATCAAGCAGGCTACCATCCAGGGTGGCTCCAACATAATCAAGCTTCGTGGCCGCAGCTCATTCCAGAGCCCTGCCTACAATGCAGTAAAGATGATTGAGGCTGCGATGGGTGGGAAGAAATTCACATGGCCTGCCGGTACGTACGTTAATGATGACAAATTCCAGCATGTCATGATGGCAATGCCTACCGTGATGGACGAGAATGGCGTAAGCTACAAGGAGCCGAAAGGAACGGTTGCTGAAATGAAAGCCCTTCAGGCTTCATACGAGCACCTCTGCAAGATGCGCGATGAGATCATTACCCTCGGCATCATCCCGGCAATCGACGATTGGAAGAAAGTCAACCCGAACCTAAAGTAATTAGGTATTCATGAATATATTAGAGCGTGCCTCGATTCTCGGGGCACGCTCTAACGTTATTGCTGCTTAGCAGTGAGACGCTAAGCATGTGCTTATTCAGAGGTCTTTGTGAGCTTAATGTCCACGACGGAGGTGTACACTGTATAGAATGTCGAGGAAACAAAAGCCGACTTGCTGCTCCATAACGAGGCGCACCAGCCGTCTATGTCTATGTTGCCTCCAAGCGCTTGTTGCAGCTTTGAATTTTCGAATTGAAAGCAGAGCCGTCCGTTTTCATCGAATCCGACCGGAGCGACGTAGAAGCCGAAATTGCCAAACTTAGGCATAGGCATCGCGCCCATTAAGGTCGTTTTGGATTTTCTTCTTGCAGAGGCAAAGAAATCCGAGTACATGTAATAAGTCTTGCCTTTCAGTTTTAACGTGACATTATTCTCGACCTGCCTGTTTCCGACGAACGAGATCCATCCTCCGTCAGGGGAATAGTACAGAAGGGCTTGGATGTCAAACTGGAATTTGCCTTGTTTTACATCTTTCAGCGTCAGCAGGAATTTCTCGACAGGTATGGTGTGCCCCTCGCTCTTGATTCCGATAATCTCGTTCCCCTTGCCGATATATTCAATATTGGCAGAGACTTCCATGGGCTCATCGATGTTGGTTCCCATGAGTTTGCGACCTGTCAAGGTGTAGTCTCCCGGGAAGAATGTCGAAGGAGAGAATTGAAGGATCATCACGGAGTCTTTCTGTCTGCCGCATGTGCAATACACCCAGCCGCTCCTAGGCTTTCCTGAAGGATTGCTTGCAACGGAAATCCTTAGCGAGTCTCCGCTTGCTTCTGCATTCAGCCAGTCAGCGTTTGAACTTACGTGGATGCTGACATTGGATTTGGCCAGATAGCTTAGCAAAGTGTCCTGGTCATTTACGGTCAGGAGGTTCGGGATTTGAATGTCCATCGACAATCCCTTCTGGATTGCAGCCACGATGACTGAATCCTGTGCGTTCTTAAGGACTATCCTGGCATTCCTGCTTTCTATGGCAACGGTCTCGTCAACGGTTATGTCCACTCTGTTCCCTGACACGGTCAGGTGGCACCAAGGCGATTCGGTCGTGGCAGTGACTGCGCTGGAAGATTCGAAGTCAACGCTCCCTTTTCCACCGACTGCCTCGAAGTAGAGGCTTGCGTCGGTAACCTGGATGCTGCTCCCGTATAATGAATTAATGAATTCACTGTTGTCGTCATCTTTGCAGGAGCAGAGAGCGAATGCCGCTGCAATGATGGCTGAAGCTATGATTAATGTATTCTTTTTCATATTATTCTATTTTTCTTAGGCTGTGGAAAGTGTGTCCCTCGATAATCCAATCATACGGAGTGTTGATTGAAATCATCTGGTGCGAGGCATCGATGAATTTGATGAATTTAAAACCAGCAATGAACGAATAATTGAGGTTCGCCTGATAAACGTCTTTCTCATTATTCTCTGTCAATGCCAAGGTCGCAAATTCATTGATTGTAAGCCCTGTGCGTGTCATTCCGGCAAGATAATAGGTTTTCTCATCATCCAGAGGCTGAGGCATCATGCATAGGCATCCGAAGAACGGGTCGTATTGCAACTTTATCGTAACCGGGGTGTTGGGTTCGCCGTCAGAGCCCTTCTTCATGACCAGGTCGGAAGTGTAATATTTATGGCCATTGACCTCGTTCAATGTGACTTTGACAGAATCAAGGATTTCTTTAGTCCCTTCTACGGAAAATGTGAGGAATGAGCCGACGAACCAGTAATCTCCAAGATATTCATCGTATTTCTTGTAGAAGTCTGGCTTCTGGGTGTAGACGAATCTGGCATCCTCTGCCCCCTCGTCAATGCAGTCAAAGCTGCCTTCGTCGTAATTCAGCGCTAGCCTTCTGATTTTCCATCCTGCGACCTCGACCGGGTGCTGCAAGTCGTAGCCTTTTGCTGTCTCCGTGAAGAGTTCCGAGATGGTGTCTTTCGGCGCAGAGTAGTCCACGAATGCGAGCTCGGAGTTCTGTATCATCATCACGGCAGCGGTGTCTGTGCCTTTGAACGCATAATATCTGCCGTCTTTGACTGTCTTGCCGACGAATCCCATTGCGTTCTGGAAATAGTCATTGATTGCATCATCGGTAGAGGCGTTGGAATCTTCGAGCCTGTTCAGGTACATGGTGCTGCCATATTTGCGTCCTTTCAGTTTGAAGCAGCCGTCTGAATAGCCCAAAATCACGAATTCATAGTCACTTTCCGCTCCTTGGTAAAAATTGGAGCTAGGGGTCGTGAAATAGTGCATGATGTTGTTGTACGTGTTGAAAGTGAGAACCGGGCCTTGGTCGCTTATGATGTCATAAAGGCTTACGGTGACTTTCCCGCCTCCGAATTGGTAGTTGGTCCAAACTTCAACTGTCTGGTCATTGTCAAATTTGAGCCAGTAGTTAAAGCCGCCAATGTTAACGTATTTATGGTTTGGATAATATTGCAGAATCCAACCATTGGTTGAGGCTCCAAGAGTGTCTTTGTAAGCCTTTATCGCTTCCTGCATCCTGATGGCCCCCGGTTCATCGAATACGTCATCCTGATTTTTCAGGCATGATGCCAGCGAGACGGCGGCGACCATAACGGTAAATATTTTCAAAAATCTTTTCATATCGTCAGTTTAGTCTATTTCAACAGAATTTAAATCAATTTTGCCGGAGAATACATCGTTCTCCCGTCTGATGATCTCTTGCCTGAGGGTGCTAAGATCGATGTTCCATTCTTTCTTCATGTAGGTGTCGATCAGATCGAATTTCGCTTTTATCTTTGCTGCCCCAGACCCGGCCGAGGCAAGGAGATTGTTCCAGTAATCGGCAGTGTTGGTTATGTAGATGGAAACCATCTCGGCGAAATCTTCGTCGTCCGATGACTGAGCGTAGGCGCTCACGAAACCCCTCTGGAGGTAGCCGGAAATGAACTGATCGTCGGACCAGTTGCCGGAGACGTAATCGGCGCCGGAAATCTGGCTGAATGAGGCAGGATAGGGTTTAGTCTGATGAAGAATGTGCGAGAACTCATGATGAATCGTGTGGAAATAGTAATCGTTCACAGCGTCAACCCCATTATTGAAGATTGTCTGAAGACTATTGATGTTGTAGAGAGTGATCTTCTTCCCTCCTTCCGCAACGCCTAGCACGATGGTGCCGTTGTTGTTATAGGCAGGCGACCCAATCAGATGAATCTGCTTAGGGAAATATTTCCTGGTGAAGCTAACTCCTGCAACCTCATCGTATGCCTCCAGGCACATGTATTTTACCATGTGAGCCATGGGAATGGAGTAGCCCATTATGGCCGGAACCAAGGTGTAGTTCATGTCGGACTCTATCGTCTCCATCCTGTACATGAAGCGGATGTTGTATGGCAGGACATAATTGTTATCTAGCCATTTGTCAAAAGCATTCTTCGACTTTGAATTAACTTGAATTATGCTTTGATTCTCGTCGGGATCGTCTTTGCTGCATGAAACTATCGGCAAGACGGCAAGAATGAATATTAATGAATATATTATTTTTTTCATCTTGGCAATTTTTTAATTGTTTCTGGGGTTTGGCTCAATGCCGGCATTGACGACCTTATCAGGAATCTGGACAGCTCGTCTTGGGTCATTTACGGTTAGCGAGTCTGTCAGGGTCTCAGGGATGCCGGCGGCATTGATAGTCCTTCTGTAAATAACTATTCCATAACGTTTTATGTCAAACCACCTTTGCCCTTCATGTAATGTCTGGAGCCTTCTGTAATCCAGAAGGCACTGCAGCATGCATTCCTGAAGGCTGCCTTCTGCATCAATAGAGAATGATGGGTGCAGATGTTTCTTGATGGTGGAGGACAGTCCTGTAGAATATTCGATGCCAGAATAGAATTTCTGGATGTTCTCAGGCGTCAGCGTCATCTGGCTTCTGCTATTCACGTAATTATTCTGCCAGGTGGTCAGGTCTGCGGCTGCGGCGTCATACTGCTTGAGCATGATTTCGGCTTCGGCTCTGTCCAAAATGCACATGTCTGTAGAAAGGTTCACGAACACTGTCCTTAAAAAGCCTATTCCTGCCACAGGGTCGGTATATTCGAATAATACGGGCACTTTAAGCAACATGGCTTTCTGGATGCTGGTAGCCGTGACGAAGAACATCGGGCATTTGAAATTGGTATAAGATCCGAAAGGATGCAAGGCCGCCGCAGTCTCGTTGTTGGCAAGGTAGAAACCATGAGCGAATCTTGAATATCTTGAGTACGGCCCGATTGCTAGCCCAAGCGCAGAGTAGGCGGTCTCCAAAAGCAGGTTGTTGGAATTGTCGGAGCTGATGTAGTCCTCTCCTCTCACGATCGGATCTGCCGGAAGCGCTGAATTGCTGGTCCAGTCCATCAGGGTAGGGACGCTTCCCAGACAAAGGTCGGCGCATTCTTTGGCCTTGTCCCATTTCTCGTAGGAAAGGTAGAATTTCGAGGCGAATGCGTATGCCGCCTGCGTGTTGAAATGATATTTAGGAGTCTTAAGGTGATTGTCGCCAATCAGCGTAAGTCCTTCCGTGATGTCCTTCTCTAGCTTGGCATAGACATCCGCCACGGTTCCTCTCTCGTAATGAGGATTCAGCGTCTTTTCAGATTCAGTGACATATGGTATTCCAAGATCCTTGACGCTAGTGTTTTGGTTATATGCATTGCAGAATATGTTTACGAGGACGTAATGGCAATATGCCCTTGCTAGAAGAGCCTCTCCTTTGCATTCTCTCAGGGTCGCAGACTCATCTACTCCGCCTAACTGTTCAATGGCGTCAAGAGCCTGATTGGCTGAGGCTATTGCATTGTAATTGGATTCCCAGATGTTCTGAGGGCTTTCATTGTTATCTTCGGTAACGTTTTCCCACTTATAGACTTGCTCGATAAACTTGTCGTAGTATGGATTGGATGCACCGTAGTCATCCACGTTGTCTGACATGTATTCTGTCAGAAGCTGAAAATCAGTATTGGAATATGCTGACCCAAGAATCGATGCGACCTTGTCTTGAGAGTCCACTTCGGTCCTGTTGTCTGGCGTCTTGTCCAGGAAGTCATTGCATCCGGCGATAGCAGCCACTGAAAGCACTGCGCCAGCGATATATAGTATTCTTTTCATAATCTTAATCATATTAGATGCCTAGCCTCAATGTGAATGTGAACTGTTTAGGGACAGGAAGCGCGACTCCGCCTGAGTTGTAGAATTCCGGATCCTGGCCGTTCAGGTTCTTGTCAGCGTAAATCAGGAACAGGTTTGTGCCTTGTAGTTTCACCGAGGCGCTGCTTAGCTTGAGTTTCTTCACGAAACTCTGAGGCAGGTCATAGGTCAGGGAGATTTCCTTCATCCTTATGAAATCGCCCTTTGCAATCCTTGCGGTAGAATAGTTGTAGGCATTGTAGCCAACGCCGAGCAGAGAATTGGTCCTGGTCTGCAATACGCTTGCGATTACAGGAACGTCTGTCTTATTCTCGTCTCCTGGCATCGTCCATCTGTTCTTGAACTCTTTCGGCATGGCGTCCATGTCGGTGTAGCTGGAACTGAAGACAGGGTCGAGCCTGATTACGTTGCCATAGGAATATGTGATGAAGACGTTGAGCTTCAGTCCTTTATATTGGAATATATTGCCAAATGAACCCACGTCGGTAGGGTCGGCGCTTCCTGAATATTTCAGGAACTTAAGCTTCTCAGGGTTCATTTCCTGGAAGTCAATGTTCGAAGTTGTGAGTTCTCCTTCCTGATTGATGAAGGTAGGAATGCCATCTTCATTAAGTCCATTGAAAGGAATGGAGAAAATGCTTCTTACGGGGTATCCCTCCTGGGCGAAGCCGTTTCCGGACACCAAGTCGATGACCCTTTCAAGAGTCTTCAGCTTGGTCACCTCGTTGTGCAGGTGGGAGTAGATGATGTTTGTCGTCCATGAGAAGTCTTTGGCCTTGACATTGACCGTAGATAGAGACACCTCGACGCCGTTGGATTTCATTGATGCGATGTTGCCATATTTATAGACCTCGCCTCCGACTCCTTCCGTAGGAGTGATTCCGATCAGGTCGAAGTTATTCCTTTTATACCAGTCTGCGGTGACATTGATCCTGTTTTCCAGGAAGCCAGCTTCGATGCCTAGATTCAGCTCGTGCTTTTTCTCGTATGTGAGGTCGGAATTCTCCAAGCTGGATATGTACAGGATGCTTTCTTTGTCAGATGCAGTAGGTCTCCAAGGGTTCGTGCTGTTTATCACCACCCTGGAGTTTGTCACATAAGAAGGTCCAGGGTCGGCAGTCAAGGAATATGATGCCTTCAGCGTCAGGTGGGAGAGCTTGTCCAGAGATTTTTGCATCCAAGGCTCGTCAGTGACATTCCATGCTCCCGAGATATTCCATGTCGGCAGCCACCTGGCTGACCTGGACTTGCCCAGCCTGTTAGTGCCTTCATAACGGAAGGTGCCATTGAGTGTATACCTTCCTTTGTATGAATATGTTCCTGTGGCGAAGAAAGCAGCAGTCCTGTTGTATGTGTTTCCTATATTATAGTAATTGCTGTTTTGCTCCGAGCTTTTCTTGAATGCCTGATAGGCGAAGAAAGGAGTTTCTCCCTCATTGTACTGGAGTCCCCAGCCTCTGAACCAGGTTGATGACCTGTTGTAGGAGTTGGTCTCAAGACCGCCATAGAAATTCACGATGTGCGTATCTTTGAAAACGTCGTTGTAGCTCAGTGATGCTCTGAAATCCCATCCGAAAAGAGTGTTGTCTGTCTTTTCGTAGATTCCGCCTTTAGGCAGGATGGTGACCGGCACGGCATAAGGGTCATCAGGGTCGGTGTAGAGGTATGAGTTATTATCCCTGATGGTAGTCGTGCCCATGGCTCTGTAGGCCTGAGCCTGATTAGAGTCATCCATTATGTTATGTTTCTGAGTCGTGGATGTGTGTTTTACGGCACCCAAAACACTCACTTCCATCTTGCTCATCGGTTTCCAGGTCAGCAAGCCTTGATAACGTTGGTCGCTTACCGTGATGTCGATGTAGTTGCTGGACAGTTCGTGCATGATGTTGAATGGAGCATAATTCCTTGTGTAGAATTCGTCAGGATCAAGGGTCCTTGAAGTATTCAGCGCATAGGAATATGGGTTTATGTCGAATTCCCTTCTTACTGTTCCGTTGACCACATCAGTCGTGCTTCCAAGCGTTCCGGGAGCTTTCTGATTCCTGAATGATGCGTTAGCGATGATGTTCAGGGAAAGATTGTCGAAAATCTTATAGGTGCTGTTCAGGTTGCCTGTGAAACGCTGGACTTTGTTCTGCATTGTCCAGCCAGGATCGTTCATGACGCTTAATGAAGCATAGTTCTGGCTTCTGTTATTGCCAGAAGAGATGCTGATGGAATGGTTCTGGGAAACAGAATTTTTGAACAGGAGATCGAACCAGTCGGTGTTCCTGTATTCTGCCTGCATCAAGTATTTTGCAATCGCTTCATCGGTATTCATCAGCTTGAACAAGCCTGTCTTTTCGTCAACTTCGCTCATGAGCTCGTACATTTTCCCGTATACGCCGCTCGTGGCGGCATTCGAGACAGAGGCGTAGTTCAGCCAGCCTTTCTGCTGCATTTCCTGATAGACGCCCATTTGATCTTGGGAATTCATTATGTTGAATGTGCTGTAGGAAGGCTTCAGCCTGTATGTGAATTCGCCGGTGTAATTTATATGGCTCTGGCCTGACTGACCTTTTTTCGTGGTCACGACTATGACTCCGGCCATTGCTCTTGCACCGTAGATGGATGTCGCAGATCCATCTTTCAGTATCTGGAAGCTTTCTATGTCGTCGGAGTTCAAGCCGGCGATAGCCGACGATATGAGGGTGTTGGCATCGCCGGAAGACAGTTCGTCTGCATTGATGTCAACGACATCGTCGATTATCACTCCGTCCACCACCCAAAGAGGTTTCGAACTGCCGTATATGGAAGTCGCTCCTCGAATCCTGATTTTGGGCGCAGTTCCGAATGTTCCTGAAACGTTCTGTACGGAAACCCCTGCTGATTTACCCTCGAGGCCGCGGCTGATGTCAGCAAGGCCGTCCAGTTTGGCATCGTCTGCAGAGATCTTGTCGGTGGCTCCGGTGAATAATCTCTTATCCATCTTCTGCATGCCAGTCACGACAACGCTTTCCAGCACTTCAGAATCGCTCTCAAGCGAAACTTTCATCTCGTTGCTGATGGGCACTCTCTTCTCCTTAGTGCCTAAGAAATTAAAAATAGCGTACTTGGCAGTCGCAGGAACCTTGTCGATTGCGAATCTACCATTCATGTCGGTGAATCCACCGATTTTAGTGCCCTCAATCTGGATTGAAGCCCCTGCCACCGGGGTCCCGTCTTCAGCATAAACAACTTCACCCGACACAGTCCTGGTGCTGGACTGGCCGCAGACGGCGAAGATGTTGAAAACGAGAAGCACTAAAGACACAAATACTTTAGATACTCTCATAATAAATTGATAATAGTGGTTTTCTCTTAGCTAGTTTAACTGCCCCAGAAGCGTCAGTCATTCTTAGGGAAGTCAGTCTATCTGAAAAGTTCGTGCGCAAATTTACGCTTTTTTTTTAAATTATTGGAATATTATGCGATATATTATTGTTGAACATGGACATTGTTTAGTGTTCATAAGGTCGAAAGCCCATCTCATCCTTACTATTCGACTTTATTCCATGATTCACAGCGCAAACTCGGAAAATATCATGCGAGGAATCCTGCAAATACGGAAACAGGAGATAAACGCCATGGGTAAGTGTTTATCTCCTGTTGAATTATGAATATCCTATATTCTAGAAGTACTGCTCGCTGTTGTTGTCGTTGGATGAGTCGTAGCCGCCGTCGTTATATTCATTACTATTGTCGGCGTTGTTCATCTCTTGATTGTCCTGGGGCTGATCGCCATGGCTGTTGCCATGGTCCCTGCGATGCCCGAATGGGCGCCTGCGATCATCACCGCTACGGCGATCGTCGCCATTTCTGCGGTCACCTCTGCGACGGTCATCCCTACGGTCTCCGCCACGGCGATCGCGATCCCCGTTAGGGCGCGGGCGACGTTCCGGCTCTACGTAGCCTTCTGGCTTAGGAAGGAGAGCCCTCATTGAAAGTCTCATCTTGCCAGTTTTCGGATCGATCTCGAGAAGCTTGACATCCACCTCGTCGCCGACTTTCAACACGTCCTCAACCTTGTCGGTCTTGCCCCATGCAATTTCTGAAACGTGCAGCAGGCCTTCCTTGCCCGGAAGTATCTCCACGAATGCTCCGAACTCGAGGATGGAAACGACTTTTCCGTGATATGTCTGACCAACTTCCGGAACAGCGCAGATTCCCTGAATCCAGTCGTAAGCCTTCTTCATGGCCTCTGCATCGTTCGTGGCAATGTCTACGACACCCTTGCCATCAACCTCGTCAATCGTTATGACAGCGCCAGTTTCAGCCTGAATCTTCTGGATAGTCTCTCCGCCCTTGCCGATAACGGCTCCGATGAAGTCCTTGTCGATCTCGAAGGACTTGATCCTAGGAACGAACGGCCTGTAATCGTCACGAGGCTTGTCTATGCACTTCATCATCTCGCCCATAATGTGCATCCTGCCTTCATGAGCCTGCTTGAGCGCTTTTGCAAGCACTTCGTAAGAAAGTCCGTCAACCTTGATATCCATCTGGGTTGCCGTGATTCCATCTACAGTTCCTGCAACCTTGAAGTCCATGTCTCCGAGGTGATCTTCATCGCCAAGGATGTCGGTCAAGATAGCATACCTGTCGTTAGGATGCTCCTCGTCTGTAATAAGACCCATTGCGACGCCGGCAACTGGCTTCCTGATTTGAACGCCAGCATCCATGAGGGCTAGACAGCCACCGCAGATTGAAGCCTGGGAAGAAGAACCGTTGGATTCAAGAATATCTGAAACCACCCTCACTGCGTATGGGAACTCTGGTGCTGTCGGCATGACAGCCTTGAGAGCCCTGTAAGCAAGGTTTCCGTGACCAATCTCACGGCGGCCAACGCCTCTCTGAGCCTTGGCCTCTCCTGTCGCGAATGGAGGGAAATTATAGTGGAGAACGAATTGCTGATCGTCCTGAACGAGCACTTCGTCCATCTCTTTCATGTCCATTTTGGTGCCCAGAGTCACTGAGGCCAGAGACTGCGTCTCTCCGCGAGTGAATATTGCAGAACCGTGAGCGCAAGGCAGAACGCCAACCTCGCACCAGATAGGACGCACCTGGGTCGTGTGACGGCCATCGACGCGCAGCCCCTCATCCAGAACAAGATTCCTCAGCGCCTCTCTCTGCTCGTGGCCGAAATAGCGAGCGAGCATGAGTTTCTTCTCTTCTTTCTCGTCATCCGTGAGGCCGAGAGACTCGATGCACTCCTCTTTGATTGCCTCGAAGCCGTCCTCTCTCTCGTGCTTTGGCTTTGCGGCCTTAGCAAGAGCGTAGCACTTCTCGTATGCGAAATCGTGAATCTTCTTTTTGATTTCCTCGTCTTCTTCATCGTGAGGATAATCCCGCTTCACGTCCTTGCCGAGCTCTTTGTTGAGCTCTTTCAGAATGCGGCAATGCTTCTTGATCTCTTCGTGAGCAGCCTTGATGGCATCCAGCATCACATCCTCGGAAACTTCTTTCGCCTCGCCTTCGACCATCATGATATTTTCCTCGGTGGCTCCGACCATGAGCTCGATGTCAGCCTTGTCCATCTCGCTGAAGCTAGGATTGATCTTGAACTGACCATCAATCCTGGCTACTCGAACCTCGGAGATAGGTCCGAGGAATGGAATGTCGCTGCAGGCAAGGGCAGCAGACGCCGCAAGCCCTGCGAGAGCATCCGGCTGGATGTCTTTCTCTGCAGAAACTAGCCATATATTCACGAATACTGCAAGATGAAAATCATCAGGGAACAGAGGCCTGAGAGCCCTGTCCACGAGCCTGGAGATGAGAACCTCGTAGTCTGAGGCTTTCCCCTCCCTTTTCATGAAACCGCCAGGGAAACGCCCTGCGGCATAAAATTTCTCTTTGTAATCTACCTGGAGCGGAAGAAAATCTGTGTCTTCAGCAACTTCTTTTGCGCATGTCACCGTGGCCAGGAGCATCGTGCCTCCCATCTTGACCACGGCGGAACCATCTGCCTGCTTGGCAACTTTGCCAGTCTCAATTTCGATCACCCGACCATCGGATAATTCGATTTTCTTTGTGATAACGTTCATTTTACTGTTTTTACTTACTTCGTTCAGCTATATTTTTCCAAGGCGGGCAGCACTGCTGCGCCATGAATTTTGTTCTCAACAAAAAAGGGATGGCCGCAACAATGCGCAGCCTATCCCTCATTCTTTCCTGCCGTATGGTATTATCGACGGAGACCGAGCTCCTTGATGATCTTTCTGTATCTCTCGATGTCAACCTTCTGGAGGTAGTCCAGCAGCTGACGCCTTTTACCTACGAGGCGAAGAAGGGAACGACGCGTAACGATGTCTTTCTTGTTCTTCTTTACATGCTCTGTGAGGTGATCGATACGGTAGGAAAATAAAGCAACTTGACTCTCTGGTGAGCCGGTGTCTGTATTAGACTTCCCGTACTTTGCGAAAATCTCTTGCTTCTTGTCGGCTTGTAAATACTCTGCCATTTCGCAAAAAAAATATTTCCGCACCATGCGGAAAAGTGTGCAAATTTACTTATAATTTCCGATAATCCAAACCTTTATGCAGAATTAATTTTTATGAATATATTGCATTATCTCCGAAGCAATCATCAGCAGAGCGCCTGATGAATATGGTCGGTTGTTCTTCTTCTCCACTTTATCTGGCTTAGCGGCAACGGTCTGCGTCCAGCAAAGCTTACCTTCGGTGTCAATGGCTTTTACCATGGCTTCCCAGCCTTTCTTCACTATAGGGAGATAGGTAGCTTCGTCCAGCAGGCCGGAATTGATGCCGTAAAGGAGTGCATAGGTATATAGTCCCGTGCCGCTAGTCTCAGGCATAGGGTATATGTCTGGACTCAGTAGGTCCGAACGCCAATACCCATCCTTCCCTTGCAGAGAAGCAATCTTTGCGCACATCTCTTTGAAAAGCTGCTCGAAAAATGGACGGTATTTCTTGTCGTCCTGAGGAAGTGTCTTCAGGATCTCGGCCAAGCCTCCCATGACCCAGCCATTCCCCCTGCTCCAGAATATTTTCTTGCCTTCATCGTTAGCCTTTCCTATGTAATTTCCGTCGCGATAAAACAGATGCTCGTCACGGTCGTAAAGGTGATTGTAGCAGGCAATATATTCATTATAAGCGAATTTTATATATTTCTTATCGCCTGTCATTGAATATAGTCTCGTGAACACCGCTGGTGCCATGTAGAGAGCATCGCACCACCACCAGCGGTCGCTCGGTCCTTTCGTGATGTCTATGTTTTCCGCCGGAGGGTTGGCTATTATCCAGTCGATGCGGGCCTTGGTCGGAATCATCATGCTAGGGTCCTTATACTTAGAATACATGTCTAAGTAGGCCTGCCCTACGCAAAGGTCATCGCCATGGTACATTCTATTGCCTACTTGCCAACGGAAGCGAGAAAATGTCTTTTTGAGAAAATCGAAATATTTTGCATTCCCGCTAGTCTCTGCCCAGTCTAAAAGCCCATTGTACAACACTCCGCTAATCCAATCCTGCGCACAGTAGTTTTTATCCTTCGCAGATTGCTTTATTACCCATTTGAACACGGTATCTGCGACTTCGGAAACAGCTTCCTTCGTCCATGCCGAGCTGTAGCCTTTGGCTTTCTGGTCGATACGGATGGAACAATCGTATTTTGTGTAGTGATTGTATCTGTAATTGTACATCCACAGCACCGAAGGCTTGCCGCCTTCATGGCCTCTCACTACATACGGCCTTACGTTATCCCTGTCGGAGTCTTTTGTGACAGCCTCAGTCTTCCAAGGCTTCTCTCCGCCGACGAAAGTCCATTTTTCTATCTCGAATATGTCGTTGATAGGCCTTGAGGCATAAACTACGCTAGGATCCTCGTGGTCCAAATACACGCCTCCGGAATAATTGTTCTCATATTCTGGTTTTTCTTTCTTGTAATCATTCCTCATGAACCACGAACCGGCATCGGTTATTTTCGTGTTTTCCCATTCGGAGCCAGTCCATCTTGCATACCAGTAGGAATGCATCTCATCTTTGTCACTGAAGCGAGCGTATACTATCACAGGCCTTTCTTGGTTGTCGAAGGCAATGTCCCAGATCCATGCCTTGTCGAATGTCTTCGTGGCATCGTAGACTTTATCCGCCTGAGAAGGAGTAATAGAGCCGAGATGATCCAGGATCACTGTCCCGTCTGCTTTGTGCATCTTGCCACCTTCGTACATGAAGAAATATATCGAATTCGTAGCCCTGTCGCGAGGATGAGCGTCGGTGAATGCCATGAATATCTTGTCTTTGTGATTCGTAGTCACTTTCGTGTACGGGCGTCCGTAATCGCCGTATTCAGGATCATTGCTGACGATGTTGACCGGCTCGCTCCAATTCTCCAAATCATCAGTGTAGACGCAAGTGGGCTTGAAATCTTTCCCACGGAAAAAAAGATAGATTCTGTTATTTTCGTCAGAGAGCATTTCCGGATTGGAATAGCAATAGCCATAGCCACCTTCCATCTTCGGGCTGAGGCTGTGCATCTCGCCCCACTGCGAGATGTCGGCTGGCTTCTTGGTCACAGCATAGTAGATTGGAGATGGACCGTGTTTCGAGAAGAATATCACCAGCCTCTTGTCTGGCAAGGCCATGATGGATGGATTGCAATGATCGTCATGCTGCAGCTTATCATACATTTTGTGCTGGGTCTCTTGCTGGGTTGCAGGGTCATAAGAGAACGCCCAGATGCTGCCTTCCTTATCCACGAATCCTCCGAAGATTTTGTCATCGACATAAATTGCCCTCGGATCCGAGAACCAACACCACGCCCCATCGTGAGTCACCATCTGATAATCCTCGGCATAAGGGATGTCTATTGGATTCTGTGCTGAAGCACTGTATGAGAAACCCCATATGGCGTTACAGCATGTGGCCAGCATTATGATAGTTTTGTTGAGAGTGTTCATGCCCTTTTCCCTTCTTTCAAATACTTTATTGAGTCTTGGCTTAATTGCGTTATCGTGTGCCAGTCTCCATTCTGGATGACTTCTTTAGGGAAGAGCTTGGAACCCATGCCGACGGCTGCAACGCCAGAGGCTGCCCATGCTTTAAGATTTTCTTCGGTTGGTTCTACGCTGCCCGTGACCATCAAGTTCACG
>ONBM01000063.1 GCA_900316045.1 uncultured Bacteroidales bacterium
CAAATATAGAAATAAAATTTGACAAAAAAAAGACTTTTACGAAAAAGTCTATCAATTATTTGCGAATATTTTTAATTCAAGAAAGTGTCAAACTTCCGAGCATTATTAATTTTATTAACGGGCGCTTCCGGAAAGAATCCGGAAGCGTTTTTTACGATTTCAGCACCAGTCAGATGCATAAATAAAATTGTGATATCCGATTAAAATCACTAATATTGCAAACTATTTAATCCTTGATTCAATCAAATTCATTTTAAGATGGACGATAAATTAATATCTAAGATTCCTGACGGGCCTTTGGCTGAAAAATGGACCAAACGCAAATCGGAACTTCGTCTCGTAAATCCTAACAACAGAAGGAAACTGGAAATCATCGTTGTGGGAACCGGACTTGGAGGAGCCTCTGCTGCCGCCACGCTCGGTGAACTGGGCTACAATGTCAAAGTCTTCTGCATTAGTGATTCACCGCGCAGGGCACATTCCATTGCCGCTCAGGGTGGTATTAATGCTGCTAAGAATTATCAGAACGATAACGATGCCATTTATCGTCTTTTCTATGATACGATTAAAGGTGGAGATTATCGCAGCCGTGAGGCAAATGTGTATCGTCTCGCTGAGGTAAGCACAGCCATCATCGACCAGTGCGTTGCCCAGGGCGTTCCTTTTGCACGCGAATACGGCGGATATCTTGCCAACCGTTCGTTCGGAGGAGTTCAGGTTAGCCGTACGTTCTATGCTCGCGGGCAAACCGGACAGCAGCTTTTGCTGGGAGCCTACGCTGCGCTGAACCGTCAGATTGCAGCAGGAACTGTTAAGAGCTATCCTCGTCACGAGATGCTTGACTTGGTAGTGATAAACGGCCAGGCAAAGGGAATCATTGCCCGCAACCTTGTCACAGGCAAGCTTGAAAGATTCGGCGCCCATGCTGTGGTGATTGCTACTGGCGGTTATGGAAGAACATATTACCTTTCTACCAATGCGATGAACAGCAATGGCTCAGCCGCATGGCAGTGCTACAAGAAAGGAGCATTTTTCGCAAATCCTTGCTTCGCTCAGATCCATCCTACTTGCATCCCAGTTCACGGTACTCAGCAGTGCAAACTGACTCTTATGTCAGAGTCCCTGCGTAATGATGGACGTATCTGGGTTCCAAAGAAGATGGAGGATGTCGAGAAACTGCGTAAGCATCAGATAAAAGCATCTCAGATTCCAGAAGAGGACAGAGATTATTACCTCGAGCGTCGTTACCCTGCATTCGGTAACTTGGTTCCTCGTGATGTTGCATCTAGGGCTGCCAAGGAAAGGTGCGATGCCGGTTTCGGAGTCAATGAGACAGGTCTTGCCGTGTTCCTCGATTTCTCCGATGCAATCAAGCGTCTTGGTCATCAAAGAGTTCAGGAGCGTTACGGGAACCTGTTCGACATGTATTTCAAAATCACTGACGTAAGTCCTTGGGAAGAGCCAATGATGATTTATCCTGCAATCCACTACACTATGGGAGGCATCTGGGTAGATTACGATCTTCAGACCACTATTCCTGGACTCTATGCGATTGGTGAAGCTAACTTCTCGGATCACGGAGGAAACCGTCTTGGTGCTTCTGCACTAATGCAGGGTCTTGCAGATGGATATTTTATCCTGCCTATCACTATTGCAGACTATCTTTCTCATAAATTTGCTGAACCAAAGACAGACACTAATGCGCCTGAGTTCGAGGAAGCAGAGAAGAAAGTTCAGGCTAGAATAGACAAATTGTTCTCAATCAAGGGAAAGGAAACTGTCGATTCCATCCACAAGAGGCTTGGAAACATCATGTGGGAATATGTCGGCATGGCACGTGACGAAGAAGGCTTGAAGAAGGCTATTGAGGAGATAAAGAAACTGAAAGCCGAATTCTACGAGAATGTTCTTGTTCCTGGCACTCAGTTGCAGTTCAATCAGGAACTGGAGAAAGCCTTAAGGCTTGAAGACTTCTTCGAAATTGGAGAACTTATGGCTCGGGATGCTCTTAACAGGAATGAGTCTTGCGGCGGTCATTTCCGCATTGAAAGCCAGACTCCTGAAGGAGAGGCCAAGAGAGATGACGAGAACTACATGTACGTGGCTGCTTGGGAATATAAGGGCGAGAATCAGGAGCCAGAGCTTCACAAAGAGCCTCTTAAATATGAATTCATTAAGGTAGCAACCAGAAATTATAAAGACTAATCGGCTATGGATTTCAATCTTAAGATATGGCGTCAGAAGAACGCACAGGAAAAAGGTCATTTTGAGACCTATCATGTCTCGGGAATAGAGGAGGATGCTTCTTTCCTCGAGATGCTTGACATCCTGAACGAGCAGTTAATTCGTGAGGGCAATGATCCCGTAGCCGTTGAAAGAGGCTGCCAGAGCAGCGGTCCTGTGTCTTTCGACCATGACTGTCGCGAGGGTATCTGCGGTGCTTGCTCACTTTTCATTGATGGAAGGGCGCATGGTCCAGATGATCACGTTACCACATGCCAGCTTTTCATGCGTCATTTCAAGAATGGCGCTACGATTACCGTGGAGCCTTTTAGAAGCCCTGCGTTCCCAATCATAAAAGATCTTGTAGTGGACAGAAGCGCCTTCGACAAGATTCTCCAGGCTGGCGGATTCATTTCAGTGCGTACAGGATCTGCTCAGGATGCCAATAATATTCTTATTCCTCATGAGACAGCTGAGAAGAGCATGGATGCCGCAGCCTGCATTGGTTGTGGTGCCTGCGTTGCCACCTGCAAGAATGGCTCTGCGATGCTGTTCGTGGCAGCAAGGGTAAGTTCCCTCGCTCTGCTTCCTCAGGGTCGTCCAGAGGCTGCCAGAAGGGCTAGGAATATGGTTGCAAAGATGGAAGAACTTGGATTTGGCGGATGCACGAACACTCGTGCCTGCGAGTTGGAATGCCCTAAAGGCATCTCAGTCGAGCATATCGCACGTCTCAATCGTGAATTCCTGAAGGCAAAATTCTCTGAATAGAAGTATTCAATTAACTTAAAAAAGCGACCTCAGGGCCGCTTTTTTTTAAGGTTACCAAAGAAAATTATTGAACGGATAACGTCCGGCATGCACCTCCGCAACCATCTTGTAGATGTCGTTGCGGAGTTTTTCTATGTTGGTCTTGTTTTTCGCCGAAATGAATATGCAGGGAGTCTTTTCCTTAGCTATCCATGTGTTCATCAATTCATCCAGTGTCCTGTTCTCCTTGCCTTTAGGCATCAGGGAAAATTCGTCATATTCGTCATATTTATAGGCATCTATTTTATTGAATATGACATAGATAGGCTTATTTGCCGCATTTATTTCTCGAAGGGTCCTCTCAACGACTTCCATCTGCTCCTCAAAGCCAGGGTGAGAGATGTCTACTACATGCAGCAGGATGTCGGCTTCGCGAACCTCGTCCAGCGTGCTTTTAAAGGCCTCTATGAGCTGAGTAGGCAGTTTTCTGATGAATCCTACAGTGTCGCTCAAAAGGAATGGCACATTGCCAATTACGACCTTTCTCACCGTTGTGTCGAGCGTTGCGAATAGCTTGTTTTCAGCAAAAACGTCAGATTTCGCCAGCATATTCATAATTGTGCTCTTGCCAACATTTGTGTATCCTACCAGCGCTAGACGTACTAGAGCTCCTCTATTCCCCCTTTGCGTGGCCATTTGCTTGTCCACTTTTGCTAGCTGTTCTTTCAACCTTGCGATTCTTTCCTTAACTATTCGCCTATCGGCCTCTATCTGGGTCTCACCCATTCCGCCTCTTGTACCAACTCCTCCTCTCTGCCTTTCAAGGTGGGTCCACATGCCAGTGAGCCTTGGCAGCATGTAATTGTACTTCGCCAGCTGAACCTGCATTTTTGCGTATGATGTCTTGGCCCTCTGAGCGAATATTTCCAGAATCAGGCTAGTCCTGTCAATGACTGAGCTGCATTTAATTATTTTTTCGATATTTCGCTGCTGCGTGCCGCTGAGTTCATCATCGAATATCACGTAGCTAATCTGATTTTCTTCGCAGTATGTTGCTATTTCATCTAGTTTTCCTCGTCTTATGTAAGTCGAATTATCTGGCTTGTCTACCTTCTGAACGAATTTCTTGTCTCCTATTGCTCCTGCGGTTTTTGCAAGGAACTCCAGCTCGTCAAGATATTCATTTATCTTGTACTCGTCGTCGTTCTGCTTTATTATCCCAACGAAAACTGCTTTCTCTGTCCTCTGGTCCGGCATAATTTTTTTCTTTGAATAAAAAAGGCCATCCTGTTGGGGACAGCCTTAATTTCTAGTTTTCTGAATGATTATCTCAGCTGGAACATAACCGGGAATGTGTAGGTAACCTTAACTGTACGGTCACGCTGCTTTCCTGGCTTCCATTTAGGAGAGCTTTGAACAACTCTGACGGCTTCCTTGTCCAGAGAAGAATCAACGCCGCGGAGAACTTTCACGTTGGTCACAGATCCATCCTTTTCAACGGTAAATTGCAGAGTAACACGTCCTTGCACTCCATTTTCCTTAGCGATTTCCGGGTAAACCAGCTTTGACTGCACCCATTTTGAGAAAGTGTTTGCGTCACCGCCCTGGAATGAAGGTTTTTCCTCTACCAGCTGGAATGGAATTGCTTCCTCTTCAACGGTTTCCTCTTTTACTTCCTCTACATAATCCATGATCTCTACACCAAGATTAGCGTTATCTTCGAGGCTGGCGAAGTTGTCTTCGACTTTAATGTCATCGTTGACAATGTCAATCTGATCCGAGAGAACAGGGATTTTAGGAGCTTCCGGAGGTGGTGGAGGCGTCTCTTGGGTGATAGGAACCATATCTTCAACTTCCACTATCTGAGTGTCATCTTGAAGAATGGATGTCTTCTTCTCGCTTGATCCCATAGAGAAAGCTCCCCATACTATGAGCAGAGCTACGACAAGACCAATTTCCCCGTAGAGCGTTCTCCTGTTTTCGAGATTTGCTTTTGGTGTTTTCTTGACTTCCATATTCTGTCAGATTAAATATCTATCTTTGTCGAAGGTTATAATGCCCCCTTCATGGCAATCAAAGTTAGAAATAATAATTTTCATTTCAAATATTTTGAATTAATAGTTGTAGATTTGTGAAAACATTTGGCATGATAAGGTATTATAATGAAAATGTGACATTTAGCCTATCTGGAAAGAGGTTCAACAACAGGTGGCTGAAAGCCGCGGCAGAGTCAGAGAATTTCTCATTAGGTAATATATCAATTATCTATTGCTCAGATAGTTACATTCTTGACATGAATGAAAAATTTCTCAAACACGACTATTATACTGACATTATCACTTTTGACTATTGCGAGGGCAATGTTCTCTCTGGTGATTTATTCATTAGCATCGACAGCGTTAAGGATAATGCATCCAGCTTTGGAGCTACCTTCGAAAATGAGCTTAATAGGGTGATGGTGCATGGAGTCCTTCATCTCATGGGATACGATGACCATACGGATGCTGAACAAAAGATTATGAGGTCAAAAGAAAATGAATATCTTGCATTGAGGGAAAAGATGCTTTCGGAGGAAAAGAAATGAATATTCAAAATGAATATGATGTCATAGTCGTAGGCGGAGGCCATGCTGGCTGTGAGGCGGCGTCGGCTGCCGCTAACATGGGCTCTTCTGTGCTTCTGATAAACGCAGATCTTTTCAGTTTTGCCCGAATGTCTTGTAACCCTGCAGTCGGCGGAATTGCCAAAGGTCAGATAGTCCGTGAGATTGATGCGCTTGGTGGTCAGATGGGACTGGTCACCGATGCCACAACTCTTCAGTTCCGAATGCTAAATCGCTCAAAAGGTCCGGCCATGTGGAGTCCTCGTGCGCAATGCGACAAAATCGCATTTTCTCTACGCTGGCGAAAAATCCTTGAAACTAATTGTAAATTAGATATTTACGCCGATTTTGCAGTTTCTTTCCTCTTCGAGAATTCAAAAATCTGTGGCGTTCGGACTAATACTGGGGCGATTTTCAAATCTCAGGCAGTTATTCTGACCACAGGAACCTTCTTAAATGGCAGACTCTTCATTGGCCGCACAACTTTCGAGGGAGGAAGAATCGGCGAACTTTCTTCTCATGGCTTGACTGAGCAACTTGTTTCTCTCGGGCTAAAGACCGGAAGAATGAAAACAGGCACTCCCCCAAGAATCGACATTTCGTCAGTAGACACGTCGAAGCTTACTCGACAGCTCGGCGATGAAAATCCTGAGAGGTTCTCTTTCATGAACATTCCATCTGCAGTTCAGGCTTCTGGCAAACAGATGCCTTGTTTCGTTCTACATACTAACGAAAAAGTTCATGATATTCTAAGATCCGGCTTCAGTGAATCACCTCTCTTTACTGGGATGATTACTGGCAAGGGACCTCGATATTGTCCAAGCATTGAAGATAAACTTAGAGTATTTCCGGATAAAACTGCTCATCAGCTTTTTCTTGAGCCAGAAGGAGCAGACACTACAGAATATTACCTTCAGGGTTTTTCATCCTCCCTACCGCTTCAGGTTCAATTGGAGGCTCTTCATCAGATTCAAGGTTTGGAGAATGCTAAAATATTCAAGCCTGCATATGCAGTGGAATATGACTATTTCGATCCAACTCAATTAAAGCCTAACCTCGAGCTTAGGGATATTGAAAACCTCTTTTTTGCTGGGCAGATAAATGGCACCACTGGTTATGAAGAGGCGGCTGGTCAGGGTTTGATTGCTGGCATAAATGCTTCATTGAAAGTCCAGGGTAAAGAGCCGTTTGTTCTGCATAGAGATTCATCTTACATTGGTGTGCTGATTGATGATCTTACGACTAAAGGTGTAGATGAGCCTTATCGTATGTTTACCTCTCGTGCCGAGTTCAGAATCCTTTTGAGACAGGACAATGCGGATGAGCGTCTTACCGCTTTGTCGCATGAAATTGGTCTTGCTTCGGATGAGCGCTACGAAATGACCATGAAGAAGTATGAGATGCGAGACAAATTTTTAAATTTCTGCCAGGCCGTCAATCTTAAGGCTGATTCTGTCAATGAATATCTCGTTTCGCATGGATCTTCGGCTATTTCTGAATCAAAGAAAATATCTGATCTGGCTTCTCGTCCGGAAATAAGTCTTGCTGAACTTGTGAGTTTTGTTCCACGTGGAACAAAAGGATGTGCTAGCGAGATGCCTCTAACAAAGGAAATCGTTGAATCAGCAGAAATTTGCATTAAATACAAAGGCTACATAGACCGCGAGAAAGAAATTGCTGATAAAATTGCACGCCTCGAGAATCTGAAAATTCCAGAAGAATTCGATTTCGACAAGGTTTCCGGCTTAACCATTGAATGCAGACAAAAATTCAAACGATACCGCCCACACACCATCGCCCAAGCCTCCCGCATCTCCGGAGTCTCCCCTGCCGACATCTCTGTTCTTCTCGTCTATTTTGGCAGATAATGCTATTAGCACCCCCATCGCACTGAACACGCCATAGGCTCTACTAGCAGCTCCCGTCACCCTCGGAGAACCGTTCGGTCCAAGGTGATCTCATACATTCTTGAACTCAGGGTTTTGGACTTGAACCTAAGCTTCCCCTGTCGCAAAGCCTCCATGCAAATCACTCGGGAGGAGAAGTGCCCCTGGGGCGTATGGATTGGAGTTGCACTGACTTTTGGCTGGCAGTTGAGACCGGCAGAAATCGGTCATCCACCGCTACATCGCCTTGCACGCCATATCCACTCCCGAGTGAGTTGCAAAGGGACAAGGTGGGGAAAGACTATCTTCTACAGAATCTTCATCTCGATATGCGCACAGGCCTCAGCAACGGCCAGCCACACAGCACGCTGGAGAAGGCTCGCTTCCTTGCGGAGAGGATAGGCAAAACCGATTACGTGAACACCTACGACAAAAAGACCCAATCGGCCATTCTTCATGCGAAATAGGAGCGACCGAGCCCCTCAATATCATCTCAGCAAACTGCTCAAATGGGTGTCCCATTGCGGAAAACAGGTTAGTCCTATTTCACATGAGTGGTCTTTCCACTCGGGATTGGCATTATTAACAAGAGCATTTTTCCAGCAGAGTTTCCAATTCTTTAGCTGTTTTTCCCTATTTATGGCAGCAAAGATTGAAGCATTTTCTTCATAGAATACGAGTTTTACGCAATTGTGTTCATTCGTAAAACCCTCTATATTAATTTTGATTTATGCTCAAATATTCTTCTTTTTAAATCATTCGTAACCCCAATGAAAATAGCATTGTTTTTATTGCTTGCCAAATAATATACAAAGCCTTTTATTAACGAAGTTTCTTCCATAGTTCATTGAATGATTTACAGCATCTTGAGAGCCGATTTGATCACGTCTTCGACTTTTGCTTTCGGGTTGGCTTTAAGGATAGCCTGAACGGCTTTGTTGACGTTCTGCTTAGAAAAACCGAGCATGATGAGGGCACGGCAAGCTTCTTCAACTATCTCGTTGTGGCCGGCGGCAAATATTTCCGTAGAATCAGCGCCCTCGCCTTTCACGATTTTATCTTTGAGTTCAATGATTACCTTTTGAGCGCTCTTTAGGCCGATGCCCTTCACGCTCTTGATCTTAGCTACGTCATCGGAAAGAATTGCCTGACGAATTTCTTCTGCTGAAAGTGAAGAAAGCATCATCCTGGCAGAGCCAACGCCAACGCCAGAGACTCCAATTAATAGTTCGAATAACTCTCGTTCGTCCTTTGTGGCAAATCCGTAATATTCCTCATCGTCCTGTCTTATGTGGTGATGAATATAGACGATGCCATCTGCTTTTCCTTCCAATGCTTGGTAGGTCTGGAGAGAAATCAGCATGCTGTATCCGATGCCGTTGTTATCGATGACAACCGACATAGGAGAGAGCTCGACTATTTTGCCTTTGACGAAATCTATCATATTCATAAAATATTAGCCTTTACAAAAATAGTCTATTTAAGGGAAATCAGGAATAACTTTGCTAAATTTGAAATTTGAAATTTTATTGAAGATGAATGTTGAAGATATAAGAGCGCTGTTCCCTGCATTGAGCCAGAAGGTCTATGGCAAGCCTTTGGTTTATTTCGACAATGCTGCCACGGCTCAGAGGCCTCAATCCGTGATAGATGCTTGGGAACGGTTAGTAAAAGGGCCTAATGCGAATATTCATAGAGCAGTCCATCATCTTGCGGTTGAAGCTACCGATGAATATGAGAGCACGCGCGACGAGGTGCAGAAATTTATCAATGCAGGCAGCAGAGAAGAGGTTATATTCACTTCTGGCACAACTGCATCCATCAATTTAGCAGCTTTCTCTTTCGGCGAGACATATATTCATGAAGGAGATGAAATAATTGTGTCGGAGTCGGAGCATCACTCGAACATAGTGCCTTGGCAGATGCTGTGCCAGCGAAAAAAGGCCGTGCTGAAAGTCATCCCTGTCGATGAGGATGGGAACCTGAAATTGGATGAGTTCAGGAATATGTTTACGGCTCGTACGAAGCTTGTTGCAGTAACTCAGATTTCCAACGTTTTGGGTCTCATCAACCCAATTAAAAAGATTGTAAATATTTGTCATTCAAATAATTGTCCAATTCTTGTCGATGGCGCTCAAGGCATCGTGCATGAAGGAATAGATGTTCAGGACATCGATTGTGATTTTTATGCGTTCTCTGGTCACAAGATTTATGCTGCTAGCGGCACGGGGGTGCTTTATGGCAAGAAGCGTTGGCTGGAGGAAATGGTCCCGTGGCAGGGTGGCGGCGAAATGATTGATCATGTAAAATTTTCGGGCACCACGTATGCTCCGCTGCCTGAAAAATTTGAGGCTGGCACGCAAAATATAAATGCTACGCCAACATTGAAACCTGCCATTGAGATGGCTAGAATGATGAAGGATAATGATGCGCAAGCGTACCAAAATTCAGTGCGGGATTATCTGCTTCATGAGCTGACTGACGATGGGCGTATTAGGTTATTCGGCGTTCCACATGGAACGGACGAGAAAATCTCGCTCTTCTCTTTTGCAGTGCAAGGTGCTCATCATGAAGATCTTGCGCTTATCCTCGACAAAATGGGCATAGCTACGAGATCTGGCCAGATGTGTGCGGAACCGATAATGGACAGGTACGGGGTTACAGGCATGCTGAGAATATCCCTCGCTCCGTATAACACCATGGAAGAAGCGGAATATTTCATAAAATCGCTTGATAAGGCAATTTCGATGTTAGCATAAGGAGGAAATATGAAAACGCTTGAAGAGGCAAAGCAAGCTGTGATAGATGATTTCTCGATGTACGATGAGTGGCTGGATAAATATGAATATCTCATCGAGCTAGGGAAGAACTTGGAGCCGTTCCCCGAGGCTTCGAAAACTGATGATAATCTTATAAAAGGTTGTCAATCAAGAGTTTGGCTAGATTACAAGGTCGAAGACGGGAGAATATATTTCACCGCAGACAGCGATGCCATCATCACGAAGGGTATCATTTCGTTGCTGATCAGCGTCTATTCCGGAAGGACTCCGCAAGAAATCGCGCATGACGATTTCGGCTTCATAAACGAGATTGGGCTGAAAGAGAACCTCTCCCCTACTCGTGCCAATGGGCTCGTTTCAATGATTGACACTATTAAGGCTGTGGCGTTGGAGAATTGTAAATAAGAGATAGATCCTGAATCAAGTTCAGGATGACGGAGAGGTTCGTTCAGGATGACGTGGGGGGAGATCAGGAACTAAAAATCAAAAGAATATGGCAGAGGAAAATAATAATAGAGAAATACTTACAGCGGAGGACGTGAAAGAGCTGGCTCCGCTGTACGACAACGTGATCTTGGCCTTGAAACAGGTTTATGACCCGGAAATACCGGTGAATATTTATGACCTGGGGCTGATATATGAGCTGAATATCAACAAGAAACACGATGTTTACATTAAAATGACATTCACAGCGCCGAACTGCCCGATGGCAGACGATGTACTGGCCATGGTGAAATCCAGCGTCGAGGACGTTCCAGGGGTGAAAAGCGTAGAAGTCGAGCTCACTTTCGACCCAGTGTGGGACAAAAGCATGCTTTCCGAAGAGGCAAAAGTTGAGCTGGGACTAGAAGACGACTTCGAGCCTCCGGTGAGGGATTGATTTGCCTACGCATCTTTCCTATCTGAATATCAATCAATTGTCCGGCGAAATACTGAATATTGAAATGTATTAGCCTATGTCATACGGAATTAGTAAAATAAATGCCAAGAATTTCGTAAAGAAGTGGAAAGGTAAGGGAAACGAAAACCAGGATTGCCAGAAGTTCTGGATTGAACTTCTTGAATGGGTTTTCAATGTGCCCAGCAAAGACACCCACGATTTCATCACGTTTGAAAAACCTGTCGTTGTTAACGGAATCACGAAGTTTATCGATGCCTATCTTCCGTTCACATGGCTTGGATGAGGGTCGTGTGTGGCAGGCTTAAAAGCGATTACAGATATTCAAAAGACATCGTCTACAACAATTTTCCTTGGCCGGAACTTGCAGACGGGCAGAGATCTCGCATAGAGAAGACGGCGCAGGCTATTCTTGACACTAGGGCTCTATACTCGGACAGCTCACTGGCCGACCTCTACGACGAGACTACCATGCCGCCAGAACTACGCAAAGCCCATAAAGACAACGACTCAGCCGTCCTCGCCGCATACGGCCTCCCAGAGGATACCCCAGAGTCTAGCATCGTCACTCATCTATTTACCCATTACGCACGATTAATCAATCGATAGATCGACTCACCTTATCATTCAAAGCTCTCCCTTGGCATCCCGAGTTTTACTCTGTTATCATTAGCTTTCTCACAGTCATCCCGTGCTGTCCCCTGTCATTCCGTGCTGTCCCCTATCATTCCGCGCTGTCCCCTATCATCCTACTATCCCGCTCGCTATCCTGCAGACATAAACCCACGGAAAAACCATTTCATTGCGCTCGCCCTATATGTGTAGTACAGACAATCACGCCTTCATTTCACTCTGAGGTACATTAGCTGTACTATATCTCCGAGTAGCAGCCACAGATTCTCAGTACTTCATCTCCAGAGATTGCTGGGTCCAAGGCCAAAACCCTTTCCAGTTGAAATCCAAATAAAAATGGATCTCGATTTTATTTGTTAGACTTTAACATATTCATAATCATACCCTTGTGGATATAATAATTTCTTTTCAATTTCGCTTGGGTACGCACAATTCTGCGGCCTCCGGGGAGGTCGGACTCAAGAACACGATAACAATCCTTCGGCAAACAAACTTTCCACAGCGGTCATCCGGTTCGATGCCGCAAGTTCCT
>ONBM01000064.1 GCA_900316045.1 uncultured Bacteroidales bacterium
GTTGTCCTTACTTCCTAAGCCGGAAGAACCGGAAAAGAGGAAGCCGGGACGGCCAAAAAAATCAATATAGTCTAACTGATTGGGAAAACATTAATTAAAGAAACAGAAATTTTTATTTTTATATAAAGGATATGCCGCTCACTCCCATATTGATTTCAATGGCGTGATTTTCAGCGATTTGACCATAAGAATATCGCCCCAGAAGTAGTAGCCATCGGCATTTTTAGGTTCCCGTTGCATATAGTGGGCATAAGCACCGTCATCAACGAATATGTCGACGGCATATTTATCGACTATCATGTCAACAGACAACTCCATGCTCGTCATATCTTCCGGCGAATAGAATGTCCCATTGAGGCGGTTGAAGTTCATATCATAATCGATAATGTTCTGGCCTTGATAACTGAGACCTGCGCTGGTGGCAGTGAATAGCTGAATAGTAAACCTCATGCGCACCACGTCAACATCGGAATATTCCTTTAATACATCGTCCGCCTCTTCTGCACTGAGATCTCTCCACTCCCCTCCCTGCATTTCAAGAGATTCTATTTCCCTTATCGGCTGGCAGAAAAGTCTGATGCCATCTTTTGTCGTTCTAAGAGACAGTTCCGTCGGGATAGTCATGCAGCCGTTCACTGGCAGGCTTGGATGATTGATTTTGTCCCATCCGATCTGGATTCTCCTCCCGTCAGGAACATCTGCATAGGTCTGGGCAGCATAGATGGTGCCTCCGCAATAATAATATTTTCCGCCTTCAGGAATAAATTTCTTGCCATCGAAAGACCCTATCATATATGTTCCAGAAGCACCATAAAGCACCCATTTCTTATTATTCAGGTCCCCATCTACTGGTAGCTCGAACAAATCAGGACACTCCCAGAAGCCTGACACATGACTTTCATACTTCCATTCCTTCAGATTCTTGGATGTGTAGATACTCTGGCCGTCCCGCTCACAAAGAGCCATGACCCATTCGGAATTCGGTGCGTACCAAAACACCTTTGGGTCGCGTGTGTCAACACTATTCCACTTTTCTCTTGAATCTATGACTGGATTCCCTGAATATTTCGACCAGCTTCTGCCATTGTCGGTGCTATATGCCAGGCACTGCACCTGTTTCGAGCTTGCTCCAGTGTAGATTGCCACCATGGCGTTTTCCCCGAAGCCAGCAGTGTTGTTCTTGTCCGTAACAGCAGAGCCTGAAAATACGGTTCCGTTCTCATCAGGATACAGAGCCTCTCCAAGTTCCGTCCAATGTATCAGATCCTTGCTCACGGCATGTCCCCAGTGCATATTCTCCCACTCTCTTTCGTATGGATTATGCTGAAAGAAAAGATGGTATTCGCCATTATGCCACAGCAAGCCATTAGGGTCATTGTTCCAGCCGACAATCTGCGTAAAATGCACCTGAGGCCGAGTCTTTTCCTTATAGAAGCCATCCTCCCCAGCCCTCTCATCCGCCTGATATATCCTCTTCAGGCCATCAGGCTTGCCTTCATATGTGATTTCCAGAGTTTTGCCCTTCCAGTCTCTCATGTCATAAAACACCCAGTAGTCTGGCTTGTCAGATGCTAATCTTACCACGAACTCTCTCTCCAGCTTCCCATTGACCGATAGAGTCATCTTCGCCCTTTCAGACTCCTGCGACACGGGAATATTGAGGTAGCGTTTTGAAATTTTGAGACCGATGCTTGAATTCTCCGCGGAAGGGGGATTTCCAAGCGAAGAGAAGCAGCTAGCCGCAAGGGCAATTATAGTGACGAAAAAATGTTGCATGATTACTCTGATTAATTTTTATAAAAATACTAAATATTCTTTTCGTCACAAAGCATAACTTAGTCAAATCCACGAGGATAAGGTAGCGACCTGACAGACGAGACGGAATACCGAGAACTACCTCAGCCGGGAGAGGGTGATTTCGTCGGTGGTGCCGTCGTCTGCAACGACTTTGAATGTATCTTGGTCGGTCTTGAGGCGAATCGGTGCGAACTGCCAGATGACGCGGGTGGACTCGCCGGAGCCTTTCATCCTCTCGATCTGACGGCCATTCTGATAGAGGGTCAGAGTTCTCGCATTGCTGTAGACCTTAAGGTGCAGGTCTTCGCCAGCAGGGAAATACTTCAATCTGCGGCTAGTGAAATACACCGTGGTCTCAGACTTGTTCCAAAGAGACTTGTAAAGATAGAACACATCCTTTTTCGTCTGACGGTCACGGGTCACGAGGCCCTTGTCATTCATGTACTTACGAGCAGTATTCTCCTTGAACGTCTCGCCGTTATCGGAATCCATGTAGCCTTCCTGACGTCCAGAAACAGGGAAATCGAACAGAACCCATGCTGACGTGAAGTTCAGCCAAGGCATCTGGCGAATCTGGCGCACGTAAGACTCGTGGAAACTGTTCCCGTACTCCTCGAAGTGGCAGGCATCGTCCTTCTTCACCCTGGCTGGGTCCCAGACATGAGAGAACGGATTGATGCCAGCGCCATATTCAGACACATTGGTGACTCCCATCTTCTTGTGAATCTCTTCCATATCCTTTGAGAAACCCTCGAAGTTGCCAGCGTCGTAGTACCAGCCGTTGTAACGGTTCTCGGAAAGGTAGTCAACCTTCAGACCAGTGTAGCCAGGACGCTTGACGGCAGAGTCATCGGAAACGCCCACATACCTCCAAGGATCGAGGGACTTAGCGAACTCATAAAGCTTACCGGTCTGGCTAACTACCGCCTCGGGATCGAACTCGCCTTGAAGCGAATCTTTGTTTCCCCATGAGTCGAGCTCATTCCACATGCCCCAGAAGCAGATGCTAGGATGATTGAACAGATTGTTTATCATCTCTTCCATCTGATCGTGGATGTTGTTGAAATATGCCTGCCTGGCATTCACGCCGCAGACGTTCACCCATGGAATCTCGGTCTGGACTATTATTCCGAGGGAATCTGCCTGCTGATAGGAGAAATCATTATGCGGATAATGAGCCAGACGAAGGAAATTAGCTCCCAACTCTTTGACGATGCGGTAATCGCGACGATAATCATCATGAGTCAGAGCCGTGGCTTTGCCATCCATGTCCTGGTGCATTGCCACTCCACGGAGCGGATAAGGCCTGCCGTTCAGATAGAATCCGTTCTCCGGATCCATGCTGTAATAACGGTAGCCAACTTTCGTCTCCGCTATGTCCAGCATCCTTTTCCCATCGAAAAGCTCAACCCTTACCGTGTACAAGTAAGGATCCTTGACTCCGTTCCAAAGATGCAAGCCAGCCACCACGAATTCGTGCCTATAATTATATTCAGAGAATGCTTTCACATCGACCTTACGGTCAGCCTGATAGCCTAGGCTTCCATCTGCCTCTATGAGCTGAGTCCTGACGTGCAAAGTCATCTCACGATTGCTGGTGTTCATGACCTTAGTCTTAACCACCGTTGCGACCTTCTTCGGAGTGACTTCAGGAGTCTCGACTCTCAAACGGTAGAGCCCGAATGCCTCAGGAGAGAAATACGCTTTCTCCATCTGCACCAGGTACACGGGATTATGGAGCCCGCCGTTCTTATTGAAGTCAGATTCCACCGGTATCAAATCGAGGTCCCTCTTATTGTCGCAGATTACCTCAACCTCATTTATGCCTTTCTTGATAGCCTCCGTGATATTCACAGGAAAAGCAGTATAGCCTCCTCTATGATCGGCCACCTGAACGCCATTCACTTTAACGATGGCTTTCTGGGCCGCTCCTTCAAACACGAGGAAATGATCTGCCTTCGCGTCATTGACTCTGAATTCAGTCTTGTATGTAGCCTCTCCACGAAAATACGCTTTTGAATGACCATCCTCAGCATTGTAGGAATGAGGAATGGTCACATCCTCCCAAGATATGCCGTCTTTGCTGAATTGCCAGTCTTTCAATTCGACTTGTCTTAAACCACGAATCTGAGCATTAACAGAGATTACAGAAAACATTGCCAGGATAGCGGCAAATAAGATATTTTTCCTCATTAGCTGTTGTATCTTTTCTTTTTAGAACTGGCAAATTTAGTAATAATCAATCGAAATCCTTAATTTTGCGGGCAGAATAAATGCTTTATTCATGATAAGCTACGAGGATTACAGTCAAGAGCCCCGAAAGGTTTTCGATTGGATGAGGCTTCTGGCTCCGAAAATAATACTGCTTTCGGTCGTGCTGGGCGCTATAACTAGGATCATCCTTGCGCTGATAAGCCCTGGAAGCATAAATGCAGGATTCATTGGCTGGATGGAGATATTCGGCCTAGGGATTCTGAACGATGCTTGTTTCGCAATACTGTCCCTGGCACCGGCGTTCGCCATCTACATATTCCTTAATGACGTAAAATACAAGAAAGGCTTGGGGTGGCTCATCATAATCATTCTGACCGCAGCCACGGCATATTCATTTTACCCAGAGAATTTCTTCTCTTCTTATGCTCAATGGGTGACGAAACTCGCCAGGATCATTGCCTCCGCCCTTCTAGTAGGCTTCTGCATAAAATTCTTCGTTCCACAGATAAGGAATGCCTGGAGAGGGCTCACGCTCACTCTCGTGGAATTCTGTTACGTGCTCGCAGGAATAGTGAATCTGCTCGGCGAATGCCTGTATTGGCACCAATTCGGAGTAAGATACAATTTCATAGCCGTTGACCGCCTGTTCTACTCCGAAAGCGCCATGAGAGCCTCTCTGGCAGAGTACCCTGTCATTCCCATAGCGATCGCGCTGACGCTCATTGCCATCTTCGTGACATGGAAGATGTTCAGGAAATACAGCGTGGGGGAATCCAGCAATATGGGATTCTCGAATACGATGGCTATGCTCGTTCTGTTTGCGCTACTCTCTTTCGGCAGCCTGAAATGGCTGGACTTCAGCAGCCAGAAAATCAAGAATTCTAGCGTCACAGCCACCGAATTGCAGGATAACGGATGCTGGAAGATAATAAACGCATACAATAGCGGCAAGCTTGAATATTACCGTTTCTACCCCGTCATCCCGACGATTCAAGCCCAGAAGACTGCGGACGAGTTGCTCTCAAAGGGCCTGAACGCCAAAGATTCCACAGATGAGATTCCAAAGAACATAGTTCTCATAACCTTAGAGAGCATTAATAATGAATATATTGACGAAGGCCTCTGCCCATTCCTTGCGTCTTTGGAGAAAGAAAGCCTTTCTTTCAAGAATATGTACGCTAGCGGGCCTTCAATGGCTAAAGGAATCGACGCTCTAACGCTCTGCACTCCCCCGACTCCAGGGAGGAGCGTTGCCTACCAACTCAATAAAAAGGTTCCTGCTGGTCTTCCAACCATCGGCAAAGCTCTGCAATCCAGCGGATATGCCACTGCATTCATCTACGGCGGGAATGGCCGCAGGTCGAATCTCAGGAGATATTTCTCACAAAATGGCTACAATGTGATAGAGAAAAAAGATTTCAGGGATATATCTTTCGAGAACTCGATGGGAGCCTGCGATGACGACACCTACGAGGAAGTCCTTGAATATGCTGACAAACGCGCCAAGCTAGGGAAACCGTTCCTAGCTCATGTGCTGACCCTGTCAAGCCATAGCCCATATTCCTACCCAGGTAGCAAGCTAATAGGAAAAGATGAGAGAAAAGAGGCCGTGACATACACCGATGAGGCCCTGTCTAGATTTTTCGATTCGGCCTCAAAGAAGCCTTGGTTCGGCAACACGATTTTCGTGGTAGTCAGTGACAGAGGCTCGGAGAAAAGCAACGAGAATGGCCCTCAGCTAAATTATTTCCGCATACCAGCCCTCATCTACTCTCCTGGATTCGTCCCCCCAGCCGAAAACGATAAGCTCTGCTCGCAGATAGACCTGATGCCGACCCTGCTCTCCATGCTGCATATTCAGCCAGAAAAGAATTTCTATGGCAGGAATATTCTGGCAAGCGACTTTGATGAAAGGGCATTCGTCTCTAATTTCCTGCAGCTCGGCTACCTGAAGGACAGCACTTTAACAGTGCTTCAGCCAATGCGCGAGATAACAGCATTCAGGATCGAAGGTGGGGAACAAATCAAAGTCACCGAGCCCGATGCGACATTGCAGAAAGAGACACAGGCGCTTTACCAGTGCGCATCCGATCTGTTCTAGTAATTATTTGAAAGTCACCTTCATTTCTCCGAAATAGAGCCCCCAGCAACCATCCTGGACTATCGGGACGACCTTACCATCGAGATTCTTCTCGTAATGAGGCTTTTTGAGGAATGTGTGGGAATGTCCCCCTACGATGATGTCCACATTCCGCGTGTTCTTAGCTAGATCCTGATCATCGAACTCCGGCATCGAGTAGCCGATGTGAGTAAGTGCAATCACTAGGTCGCACTTCTTCACGTCCTTAAGGTATGCGGCCCATTTGTTCATTGCCTCGGCAGGATCCGACTCATGAATCTGCTCAGCGATTTCTTTTGAGACGAGGGTGCTGATGTCAGGCATGAGGCCGACGATTCCTATTTTCTTCCCGGCTTTCTTCACGATCGTGTACGGACGAACGTATTTTCCAAGCTTCAGATTGGAAAAATCATAATTGGCGACCACAACAGGGCATTTCACCTTGGAGAGCCTTCTGGCAAGCTCATCCACCCCGTTGTCGAATTCATGGTTTCCAAGAGTGATGCAGTCGTACTTCAAGGCGTTTATCATATCTATCTCGACGTCGCCTTTCAAGACTGTGAAATAGGAAGTTCCCTGGCTGAAATCTCCAGCATGAAGGAAAAGCACGTTCCGCCTTCCGTCAGCCTTAACTACGCTGTCTCTGAAGGCAGCCCTTTCTATCACGCCACCAAGCCCTTTCTGAGGACCCGACCTAAGAGGCTCAAGATGACTATGGGTGTCGTTCACATGAATTATCGTCAGCTGTCGATTCTGCCCGAAAGACATCGTGACTGACATGAAGGCGATGCAGAATATTCCTAAAATCTTTTTCATAGCTCCTTTCCTCCTTTGTAGATCTTGATTCTTCCATCGCACTCATATTCAATTGGTTTTCCTTGCGCTGTCAGGTCTTTGACGTAAGCGAGCATGGTGTCGAGGATGTAGCCATTGCACATTATTTTCTTCTCCGCATTCTTCGCTATGTGGAAACCGTCTCCGCCATCCAGAAGAAAATCTATCGTGGCAACGCCGTAGAGCTTATCATCGTCAAGCTCCTCCCCATTCACGGTGACCTGGGCCAATTTGCCATCCTTCACGACAGCCCTGCAGCCACCGACTATCTGCCAGCTGGTCCCTACCATCTGTTCCAGAATGACTCTGACGTCTCGGCCTCGCAGGGCCAGATAATAAAGATGGTTCCTGAATGGGAACATGGACATGATGTCGTCAACCATCACAGGGCCGGCGGGCATGTCCACTCGCACACCGCCTTTGTTCGCAAAGCCGATGTCCACCTTCAGTCCCACGCTGTCCTCAACGGCTCGCATCATTTCATCTATGAACCAGTCGTAAAGCTCGCACTCCGGAGCCTCTCGAACCATGGCACGGGTAGAATATGCGATGACGGATTTCACTTCCGACATCTCTGGCTGTACTCCGATGAGGATTTTCGCCACGTCGCGCATCGTTCCTTTGAATTTTCTGCCATTCGGGGCGTAGTAACGACGCCCTTTGACATAACCCAGCGACTCCTTTACGTCATCCGCGCTCGAAGCGGTAACCCCTGTCCTGGAACCGTCCATAGGCACGGTTTTCCATGAAACGGAAATATCCTGGGCGCTAAGACTAAGTCCCAGCGCCAGGAATATCAAAACGAAATATTTTCTCAAAATTAACTCTGTTTAAAATACTTCCAGAGATCCTTGAATGTAGATTTCTTGCCGAACACCAGGATCCCCGACTTATAAATCTTGGCCGAAATCCAAGCAAAGATAACAAAAGTCAGGAGAAGGACAGCGACGGAACCGATAATCTCCCAATTAGCAACGCCATACGGAATCCTCGCCGGCATCACTATCGGTGAAGTGAATGGAATCCAAGAACACCATTTCACGACAGGGCTGTCCGGATTCTGGAACAGCATGAACACCACAACGTAAGCTATCATCAGAGGAATCGTCAGCGGAAGCTGAAGCTGCTGCGTGTCCCCTTCGTTCTCGACCGCCGAGCCGATGGCTGCGAACATGGACGAATATAGCAGGTAACCAAGGAAGAAGAACACCAGGAAGGCCACGATGAGTTTCACCCAAGGAACGTTCACCAGTGTGCCAATTATCACAGATGCGTCGCTTACAGGAGCTGCGACAGAGTCAGCCGCCACTGAAGCTGTGTCTGAGCCTACGCCCAGGGCCTGCATCTGCTCAGGCGAAACGCCCATCGTCTGGGCCATCATCTGAGGGTCCGAGGAAAACTCCTTGAACTTGTCGAAGCCTACGAACCCGCCAACGATTGCGGCAATGCCGAACGTGAGCACGATCCAGAGCATGAACTGAGTAAGGGCGACCAAAGCTATGCCGATTATCTTTCCGAACATCAGATCGATAGCGTTGACGGAAGAAACCAGCACTTCTATCACCCTGCTAGACTTCTCCTCTATCACGGCGGACATCACCTGGCCGCCGAACATGGTGATGAACATGAATATTATGATTCCCAGAATCATGGATATTATCATGTACACTCCCGATTCTGAGATGGACTCGTTTCCCTTCTCGTCCAGAGTGTATTCTGTGAGAGGCACGTCGGCCTTCACGTCATCCATTATCTGCTGCAAGTCTTCGATGTTGTAGAGCTTGATTCTGTAGTCCTCGATAGCATTCGAGGCCATATTCTTAAGATTCTCCGTGAATTCAACCCCAACGGGATCTTTCGAGTAAAGGCTCATCTTCACCATTCTAGAGGCAGTGTCCAGAGGAGAAATCACGACTAATACATCTTTGCCAAGGGCTGAGAGGTTGTTCTTCACAGTGTCGACAGGCTCTGAGGAGAAATCCTCGAAAGTCACCCTCTCGTTATTCTTGAGGAATGGCAACACGATGCCGCTCTGATCCACGACGGCAACGGACTGCTCCCTCTCCTTTGTGGTGCCCATGATGTAGACCATGAGGGCCATGAAAGCAACGAATAGGATCGGCACCAGGATGGTCGTCACCAAGAAGGATTTTTTCTTAACCTTGTTAAGATATTCCCTCGCTATGATAATTTTGATGTTCCTGAAATTCATGGCTATGCTCCTTCCGTTACAAGTTTTATGAATATGTCGTTCATCCTAGGCATCAGTTCCTTGAAAGAGGAGACAGGGATTTCCTGCCCCAGGATTGCCTGCAAGGCCTGATTGGTCGTGACACCTGGCCCAAGGGTGAGGACAGCATCGCGCTTACCTCCCTTCACTTCGTCAGAGACGATAGTGAATATACCCTCGGCATTGGCTATGGCTTTGTCGCCAGAGTACTCCAGCTCGATGTTGTTGTTGCCATATTTCTTGCGGATGTCGTTCACTCCCCCAGTTATCACTAAGTGAGACTTGTTAATGAGAGCGATCTCATCGCACAGCTCCTCGACTGATTCCATGTTATGGGTGGACAGAGCGATCGTGGCTCCTTCTTTATTCAGCCTCAGCACCTCCTGACGGATGATTTCCGCATTCACGGGATCGAAGCCCGAGAATGGCTCGTCCAGGATCATCAGAGATGGCTTATGGACGACAGTGGTTATGAACTGCACCTTCTGAGCCATGCCCTTCGAAAGCTCCTCGACCTTCTTCTTCCACCAATCCTGTATTCCGAAGCGTTCGAACCACTTTTTCAGCTCGGTCCTGGCATCTGAGGCGCTCATGCCTTTCAGCTGAGCAAGATACATGCATTGATCGCCCACCTGCATCTTCCTGTAAAGGCCTCTTTCCTCTGGCAGATAACCTATCTTTCTCACGTCTTCCTGAGTGATAGGGCGTCCGTTGAACAAGACCTCGCCAGCGCTCGGTATGGTAATTCTGTTTATGATTCTTATGAGCGTCGTTTTCCCCGCCCCGTTAGGCCCAAGCAGTCCGAATATCTTGCCTTCGGGGATGTTCACGCTAACATGATCCAGCGCCACTTTTTCTCCAAAGTTCTTCGAAATGTCTCGGCATTCTATGATACTTCCCATTTATCCTTAATTTTCACAAAAATATCAACTTTTGCCCAATCGCCAATTTTTTCCGTCCTATTCGTAACGAAAATTTAATATTTTGACTACGAGCTCGATGAGGAGATCCTTCGGCGTCGCCTCCCCGACATTCCCGCCCTTGCCCTTGTAATCATATTCGCAGAGCAAGGAAATCACGCCCATCGCAGCAGGAACGGGATAGTTAGCTACCGCCACGTCATATTCCTTCCAGAAATAAGGGTTAACGCCCTGCAAAGCGGCAGCCACAGCCGTCCTGTCTGGGTACCTGTTCTTCTGCTTCAAGGCTCCGTATTTAAGGATGCGATTGAAATGAAGGTACAGCGCGCTCACTGCCATAGGCATGGCGAATTTCGCGGAACTTCCCAGGTGATCTGCGACTTTGAGAGCCTCTTTCGCATTCTTGGAAGACAGGGCCTTCGTCAATTCGAACACGCTGAATTCACGGCTGATGCCCACGTTCTGCTCTATGTCCTTCACGGTCACTCTCGTAGTACCCTCAGGAAGGTTTTTCAGCAGCTTGTCAGTCTCCACGGCTATGCGGCTCAGGTCCGTGCCTGCGTCCTCCCCTAGCAGAGCCGCCGCCTCGGGATCTATTTTCAACCCTTTGCTGGAATAAAATTGAGTGATCCAGCCCGGCATCTCATAATCCCTTAATGCGGTGGACTCCACCACGATGCCTTTCTTGGCGATTTGCTTGTACAATGCTTTTCGCTTGTCTAGCACGGCGCCCCTGAAGAGCAGCACCAAGACAGTCGAATCCAGCGGGTGCTCGCAGTAAGGAGCCAGCTTTTCTATGTCGCGCACAGCCTGGGCGTCTTTCACGACGACTAGTTGACGCTCTGACATCATCGGATAACGCATGGCGGAAGTGGCTATCGCGTCCGCATCCACATTCGAGCCATAGCAGATGGTCTCATTGAAGTCCCTAGAGGCATCGTCCAACGAATATTTTATCAATGCGTCACAGACCAAATCAGTATAGTACGGTTCGTCTCCCATCAGCAGATAGATGGGAGAAAACTGACCAGACTTAGCCTTTGCTATTATATCCTCGCACTGCGCTGCGACATTTCCAGTAACTCTAGCCATAATTAATAGGTGAAGCTTACTGTTTTCTGAATATTACGCGATGACGTTCCTATCAGAGCCTTGAAATCGCCTTTCTCTGCCACCCATGCATGTTTCCCCGCATCGAAGAAGCTTAGAGCGGATTTATCAATGGTGATTTCTGCCACCTTCGTCTCGCCTGGCTGTAAGAAAACTTTCGCAAAGCCCTTGAGCTCCTTCTCAGGACGCTCCACAGAGCACTCCGGGTCGCTGATATACAGTTCCACGGTTTCTGCTCCAGCCACTGCGCCAGTGTTCTTGACAGGAATCTTGAACGTAATTCCTTTCGCAGCAGAACCTTTCATGGAAGGCTCGCCAAGCTCGAAGGTAGTGTAGCTCAGCCCATGGCCGAATGGGAACACTGGGGTGATCTTCTCCTTGTCGAACCAGCGATAGCCAACGAAGATTCCTTCTGAATAAGTCTCATTCATGATGGTCGCCATGTTGGTGCCAAGCAGCTTCTGCTCCCCT
>ONBM01000067.1 GCA_900316045.1 uncultured Bacteroidales bacterium
TTATCCGTAAGTACATGATTATGAATATATTAAAGTTTAACCAATAAAATCGAGATCCATTTTTATTTGGATTTCAACTGGAAAGGGTTTTGGACTTGACCCATGGTTTGCATACAAAGATGCAGTTCTATCGTCATTTGGCCGAAAAAAATGGTTGACGGACAATCTATCACGAAATACTGAACAAGTCTTTTAGTTCCTCATCGGAGAGTTTCCCTATCCAGTTTTCTCCGGATGCGACGGTGAGGTCTGCGAGAGCCTTCTTTTCAGATATCATGTTGTCAATCTTTTCTTCGAAGGTGCCTGCTGTGACAAAAAAGGTGACCATTACGTTCTTATGCTGGCCGATGCGATAGGCGCGGTCTGTTGCCTGGGCTTCGACGGCCGGATTCCACCAACGGTCGAAATGAATCACGTGCGAGGCTGCCGTCAGGTTCAGGCCGGTTCCAGCCGCCTTCAGGGAAAGGATGAAGACCTGTTCGCTGCGGATGTTCTGGAACCTATCCACCATTTCCAAGCGCTGTTTAAGCGAGCATCCACCATGATAAAAGAGAGGACGGCGTCCAAGTTCTTTCTCCAGAATAACCTGCAGCAAGTCTCCCATTTCCTTGAATTGGGTGAAGATGAGTACCTTGTCTCCGCTTTCAACGATGCTGCGAACTAAATCGGCAAGCATACTGCATTTGCCGGAGCGGTCCATATCTGACTTCCCGTCCTTCAGGAATAATGACGGATGATCACAAATCTGCTTCAATGCCAGAATCATCTGAAGCACAATCCCCTGACGCTTGAAAAGCGTCTTGTTGTCATCTCCGCTCACGCCTTTCAGCGTAGCCATATATTCCTGAACCACTTGTTCGTACAAGGCAGCCTGAGAGGGCGTCATGGTAGGATTGAAGTTGCGGATGACCTTGTCTGGAAGGTCGGAAATGACACTCTTGTCGGTTTTCAAACGGCGCATCATGAAAGGGGCGGTCACTTTCCGGAACCGTTCCGCTACAGCCTGGTCACCCTGCGCCTCAATGGGAACGACATATTGCTCTTTGAATTTTTGAGCAGTGCCCAGGTACCCTTTGTTCACAAAGTCCATAATGCTCCAGTATTCGCTCAGCCTGTTCTCCACTGGCGTTCCACTCATTGCGATTCTGGATTCGGAGGGTATTGACTTAACTGCTTTTGTCTGGGCGGTACCGAGATTTTTGATGTTTTGGGCTTCGTCAATGACTTCAACTTCCCATTTCAACTTCCCGATCGTCTCCGCATCACTACGGGCGATGCCATAAGAAGTAAGGAGAACATCGGCATCGAACCCCTGCAAGCGACGTCCGGGTCCGTGATAACGGAAATGGGATAACCCAGGAGCGAAGCAATCCAATTCCGTCTCCCAGTTCGCCAGAAGCCCGGTTGGGACGACAATCAGAGCCTTTTTCCTTTCCAGTGCGCCTTCATCCTTCAGCTTTTGCAGGAAGGTTATCACTTGTAGCGTCTTCCCAAGGCCCATATCGTCAGCAATGATGCTTCCAAAGCCTAGGCGCCAGTTCTTGTACATCCAAGAATATCCTCTTTTCTGATAAGGCCGCAGTGCGGCTGTGATGCCTTCGGGCACGGGTTCGTCAGGCGTGGCGGTGAGAGAACGAATAAGATCCCGCACCTCGTCAGTAAGAGAAACCTCGGCGCCGTCGTACTCTCCTGTGAGAGCTGCTTGCAGAATGCGCATTCCCCCGGGGCCGCGGGACGACGAAAAAGCCTTGCTGATGCGTTCCAAATCCTCATCGTCAACGCAGAAGAAAGAAGATTTGAAGCGTACAAGCCCTCTTGCTTCCTTGACAAGCGAATGGAACTCTTCCTCGGTGATGAAAACTCCGCCGATAGCCACCATCCAGTTGAAATCCAGCAGATCTTCGGCACGGATGAAAGTTTTCCCAGCGGATGCCTTTTTGCCAATGCGGAGGCTAGGCCTAGGATGCAGGAGAGTTTCCAATCCTTTTGGAAGTATCACCCGCACAGAAAGAAGGCGCACCACAGGGACGATGTCACGCAGGAAATCAAAACACTGCTTGTCACTGAGCCCCATCGGTTTCATTGCCCCGCCATCCACCCAAGCCGACGCTTCCTTGACATGTCGGAATACCAGACTCAGCTGGGACAGCATCTTGAACCGGTCCGCTTCATAGGTTTTCCGAGCAAGGATATTTCGCAGAGCCACGTCCCGGCCTTTTATGACAAAACCGAAATCCAGACTAAATCCTTTGCCAGTATCTTCTATTTGCAGGAATGGTTTGTAGGGAGAGTCCGCTATCTTGAAAGGTGACAGCCAGACTTTTATGCTGCCCGGAATTCCACTCTCGCCGATGCCGTTGAAGGCGACAACGCTGCCACAAAAGAATAGGTCGCTGAGCGCGCCGCCAGATGGGTGCTCGCTTTCTTGAAGAAGGATGGTGATGAATGCTTCCAAAATACGAAGCCCGGCATCCTTCAATGGCTGTTTGTTCCTGAACAAAGCCAGATTAGAAGCCGCAGCTATGGCTTCTTCCGTCAGCAGTTTCACCGCAGGATCCATCAGCGCAGGTCCCCAGATAATTTTGAAGGAGCCGTCTGGCGTTTCAAGGATTTGTGGCACTATGCAGCCATTAAGAACCAATATTCTTGCTAGGCGGTAGATGTTGAAAACCGTCTCGGCGGAAGGCTGCATGAGAGAGCGATCAAGAGCCTCCCACTCCCTCAGAGACTCTATGAATATGCCGGATTGGACTTTACCGATTTTCCTTCCGGCCTCGGAGATTTCTCCCAGAATCCCAAGGTCGTCGTCAAACAAAACCCTTACTTCAGACGAGGGGCGTATAGGATTGACAATTAAGCCTCTGGATTCCATTTTGGAAAGTGAACGCTGCGCCCGGCGAATGTGGCTACAATACTTTTCACGAAAGCCTTTTTCAAAGGGTGGGTCTTCTTCCAGGATGTCAGTGAGCCGATCCGTAAGGTTCGGGATAGTGGAAAGGTCAGGTACCCAAGGCCTTTGGCTTGCCGGTCCTTCATCGACCTTGAGCAGACTAACCGTTTTTTCTATAGCCATCGTTTCATCGTGGCCGAGTTTGATGCCGAGAGTTTCCACCTCGGCAGGGATGTCAAGACCGTGTATCTTGAATACAAGGAAAGGGTCATTGTCTATCTCCTGACTCACTTTGTAGATGACGGCTGCTATGTGCTTGCAGGGAACGGCCCAGTCGGGGCAGCTGCAATGCATTCCTAAGTCTTTCCAAGAGGCGGGGAATACTTTCAATCCGCATTTTACGGCAATTGGTAGCACTTCCTCCGGCAGTTCCTTGTTCAGCAGACGAGACAGAAGGGCTGGATGTTCCGCCAGTGCTTTAATCAGTTTGCATTTCTTTTCTTTCGGAAATTGCGGAACCTGAATCTCAATTTTATATGGCGAAGGCCGGGTTCCTTTTACTCGTGCTTTGATGATACCATCCCTTGTAAAGACAATCTCCCGTACACTGCCGTTACGGGCATATCGCGCACCTCGGGGAATCCTATTCGCAAAGTCTATCTGCGTGAGGGAATCCAGCCAGCGCCGTCCCCACCAAGTCAGTCCGAAATCCTTTGCCATAATTGAATGGTTACTGTCTAATCGCAAACCTTAGATTTGCAGCGTGTTTTGCTGTCATCTTTGCTTGTATGACAAAAATAGTAAATTTATGCTGATTTCAAATACTCTACCTATCTCTTGGAAAATCCATATGAATCCTTCTGGCAGGAAGTAGTGAAGAACGTCTTAGTAAATCTCGAACTTGGATCTTCTGACATAATCAAAGGGGTCTGCTCTTTGCAAAGTATTAAATATTTATACCCGGACGTTTGCACGTGAGCCAATATTAGTTTATCTTTGCCGACAAAGATAAACTATTTGGTTATCAAGACAATTTCACTAAATACCACATCTTTTGCCAATTCCACGAAGATGCTGCAGTCGGGAGTAATCGGCGCTTTAAAATGCCATTGTTACATTTCCCAAAATCCAGCGTATTTATAAAAAGTCTGTTATTTCTAAAAACGACTGACTCATGATGATAGAACTAAAAGACGTAAACAAAACATATTTCGGAGCTCAACCGCTTCACGTGCTGAAAGGCATTAATCTCGAAATCGGGAAAGGGGAATTCGTATCCATCATGGGTGCCTCTGGAAGCGGGAAATCCACTCTGCTGAACATCCTCGGAATACTCGACAATTACGACACCGGCGAATACTGGCTGGACGGCAGGCTGATAAAGGGGCTGAGCGAAAGAGAGGCAGCCAGCTATCGCAACCACACCATAGGCTTCATATTCCAGTCTTTCAATCTCATCAACTTCAAGACCGCCGTCGAGAATGTGGAGCTGCCACTGTTCTACAGAGGCATCGGAAGGCGCGAGAGGCATCATCAGGCAATGGAATATCTCGATAAGATGGGCCTGACCGACTGGGCAGAGCATTTCCCGAACGAGATGTCCGGAGGCCAGAAGCAGAGAGTCGCCATCGCCAGGGCTCTGATAACTCATCCCCGGATAATCTTAGCCGATGAGCCCACTGGGGCGCTTGACTCAAAGACCAGCCTGGAAGTCATGGAACTGCTCAAGCGCGTCAACAAGGAGGAGGACGTGACGATGATCGTCGTGACGCACGAGAGCGGGGTCGCCAACGAGACGAATAAAATCATCCATATCAAAGACGGGATAATCGGCAAGGTCGAGGATAACGTAGATCACAATGCTTCTCCGTTCGGAGAAAACAGCATAATGAAATAAGGGAGCGATGTTCGACATATTCAATGAAATAATCGGCACCTTGAAGCAGAACAAACTGCGCACTTCCCTCACGGGGTTTGCGGTGGCGTGGGGCGTATTCATGCTCATCGCCCTGCTTGGCGCAGGAGGCGGCCTGATGAATGCTCTTGTGAACAACAACCGGAACATAGACGTGAACACCATGCAGGTTTATGGCGGATCCACCAGCAAGGCATACAACGGAATTAACGAGGGGACCTGGACCGAGCTGAAAGAGTTCGATGCCGAGAGGACTGAGGAAAACTACAAGGACGTCATTGACGCAGTGAGCGCAGATTACTGGAGATCGGACACGGCCAGCTTCCGCGACATGAGCAGCAACGTCGGCATCAACGGAATAAGTCCCGTGCACTATGTGGCAAGGGACAGGGACATCATAGCCGGAAGAAAAATAAACGAGCTGGACATCAGGCTGCACAGAAAAGTCATATTCATCGGAGATGATGCCGCAGCGATGTTTCTCCCCGCCCCTCTTGACAGCCTCGCCATAATCGGGCAGTACATCAAAGTCGGGCATCTGGCGTACAAGGTAATTGGCGTGTTCCAAAGCAACATGGATGCCGACCTCATGCAGATGGACATCCCGTCAACGACTTTCTCGGACGTCTACTACGGCAGCGAGATGTATTCCATCATATTCTCGTACCACGGGCTGAACACGGAGAAGGCCAATGAGGCTTTCATGAAGCAATATAAGAAAGACTACAACAACGCTCACGGTTACGCTCCTGACGATGACAGGACTCTGTGGATCTCAAACAGCGTCATCGATAACCTGCAGGTGAATAAAGTCATGAACATCATAAAAACCATGCTTTGGATAATAGGCCTGTTCACCCTCCTCAGCGGAGTCGTGGGAGTGTCGAACATAATGCTCATCACCGTTAGGGAGCGCATCCACGAATTCGGCATCAGGAAGGCTTTAGGCGCCACCCCATGGTCGATAATAAAGCTCGTGATAGTCGAGAGCATAGTCATAACTGCATTCTTCGGCTATATAGGCATGATATGCGGCATAATCGCCTGCCAGATAATGGACTCCACGATCGGGCAGCAGGTGCTGGACATCGGCGTCCAGAGAATGTACATATTCAAGGATTCGACCGTTAGCGTCGGGGTAGCAATAGGGGCTACCGTGGTGCTTATCGTGGCTGGGGTCCTGGCAGGCTTCTTCCCTGCCAGGAAGGCCGCCAAGGTAAAGCCGATAGAGGCTCTCAATGAACTTAAATAGTGAATATATGAAATTCGACATAGACGCATTCAGAGAGATCTCGCAGACGCTGCGACGCAACAAGAGCAGGACATTCCTGACCGGCTTCGGGGTGTTCTGGGGCATGTTCATGCTGCTGGTCCTGCTGGGCGGAAGCAAGGCGGTGAAAAGCATGGTCTCCAAGGACATGGGAAATTTCGCCACGAACTGCGTGATCGTGATGAATGGAATCACTACCAAGCCGTATGGAGGATTCAAGTCGGGCAGGCAGATAATGTTCAGGACAGCGGACATGGATGAATTGAGGAAAATCCAAGGAGTCGAGCTCGCCACCACGTCCATGTCTCAATGGGGGGCGCAAGCTGTTTACGGAACGAATAAGTACAATGGGGTGAATTTCCAAGGCGTCACCTCGGATTATTCCAGGATCCAGTTCCAGCACATGAAATACGGACGGTTCATCAACGACATGGACAACGCCGAGGGTCGCAAGGTTGCGACGATAGGATGGCGCGTCTACGAAACCCTTTTCCCGGGCGGCGGCGACCCTTGCGGCAAATTCATATCCATCAATGGGATATATTACGAAATCATAGGCGTCGTGGCGCAGACCAGCAGCAATTTCAACATAAACGGAGGCTCAGATAGAGGGGTGTTCTGCCCGATGAGCGTGATGGCCAGGCTGTACAATCGCGGCGACAGGATATGGGGGCTGATGGTTCTGGTGAAGCCTGAATACAGATCCAGCGAAGTCATGAACCAGTGCGTGAATATGATGAAACAGAAATACCTGGTCGCTCCCAATGACAAGCGAGCCATCGTCGGCCTGAACATAGAGAGCATGTTCACCTTCGTAAGGAATCTGTTCAAGGGGCTAGACTTGCTGTTCCTTCTGGTAGGAATCGGCACTTTGCTGGCAGGAGCCATCGGTGTATCGAACATCATGATGGTAACCGTGAAGGAGAGGACTACGGAAATCGGCATCCGGCGCGCCATCGGGGCGACTCCTAAGACCATCATCTCTCAGGTGATAGCCGAAAGCATAACCCTGACCATGGTCTCGGGAATGTTCGGCATCATATTCTCCGTCATGATATTGGGAATGGTAGAGCTGGGATTCACCAAGGACGGGGTCATGGCGGCTCAGTTCCAAGTGACCTTCTGGCAGGCTCTGCTGGCCCTGCTGGGACTGATCACTCTGGGCGTGCTGGCAGGGCTCGCTCCTGCATCAAGGGCGATGCAGATAAAGCCCGTGGATGCGATGAGAGAGGAGTAACCATGGGCTGCATCCTGACGAAAGTCAGGAACTTATATGAATATAAAATATTAATGAATATGAAAAAGTATTTCAGAATCATCATCGCAGCGCTCATAGCATTGCTGTTCCTTGGAACTTTCGTCTACTTGTACCAAAGATCCAAGCCAAAGGAAGAGAAGTACGAAGAACTCACTGCTACGAGGAAATCCCTTGAGAGGACTACGCTCATCAACGGCTCCATCGAACCTCGCAACGAAGTGAACATCAAGCCGCAGATAAGCGGAATCATCGCCGAGCTTTATAAGGAACCAGGCCAGAACGTCACCGCAGGGGAGATAATCGCAAAGGTTAACGTCATCCCCGAGATGAGCTCGCTGAGTTCTGCACAGAGCAGGGTGCGTCTCGCGGAAATCAACCGCAAGCAAGCCAAGACCGATTTCGAGAGGGAGAAAGCCCTCTACGACAAGAAACTGGTCAGCGCAGACGAATATGACAAGATCGCTCAGGCTTACGAACAGGCTAAAGAGGAATACGATGCTGCCGTGGATGCCTTGGAAGTCGTCAGGACCGGCGTCTCGAAGCAGAACGCAAGCTCTTCCTCGACGCTCATCCGCTCCACCATCACCGGACTGATACTTGACGTCCCCGTGAAGGTCGGGAACTCCGTCATCCAAGCGAACACTTTCAACGATGGCACCACGATAGCCACTGTGGCCGACATGAAAGATCTCATATTCGATGGCAGGATCGATGAGACCGAGGTCGGGAAAATCCAAGAAGGCACTAACGTAGAAATCACGATCGGAGCCCTGCAGGATCAGAAATTCGAAGCCACTCTTGAATACATCTCCCCTAAGGCCACGGACAACAACGGGACGAAAGAATTCGAAATCAAGGCTGCCGTGAAACCACAAGAGGGGTCTATGATTCGTTCCGGCTACAGCGCAAATGCAAAGGTGATCTTGGACCATGCCGACAGCGTGGTGACCATTCCTGAGAAAGCCCTGGAATTCTCTGGAGATTCAACTTTCGTCTACCTGATGGGCAAAGACAGCACATACAAGCGCACTCCGGTAACCATCGGGCTGAGCGACGGAGTGGATGTCGAGATAAAGAATGGACTGAAGAGTGGAGACAAGGTTCGCGGAAACAAAATCATCGAGACTAAAAAATAATGAATATGGAATTTAGGAATATAATATATTCATTCATCCTGGCAGCCTTTTGCGCCATGCCGTCCCTCGCATCCGCGCAGGAGGCGGCTCATTCCGGCCCTTGGTCGCTGTCAGACTGCATCAGCTATGCCATTGACCACAACATAACCATAAAGCAGCAGGACCTGCACAGGAAGAATCAGGAAATAGCTCTGAATACTGCCAAGAACAGCCGGCTGCCAGACCTGAACGGCTCCGTCAACGAGAATTTCTCATTCGGGCGAGGCTTGACTTCCTCGAATACATATTCAAATAACAACACCTCTTCCACGGGATTCAGCCTGGGTTCTTCCGTTCCCGTGTTCCAAGGCCTCAGAATCCGCAATTCCATCAAGGAGAGCGAGCTGAATCTGCAGGCGGCGACCGAAGATTTAGAGAAAGTCAAAGATGACATCAGGGTGCAGGTAGCACAGGCTTACGTGCAGATTCTCTACGACATGGAATTGCTGGACGTGGCTTTGAATCAGGTTTCAATTGACTCTCTGCAGGTAGACAGGCTCTCTGAAATGGAGCTTAATGGCAAGGCTAGTGCTTCGGAAGTCGCACAGCAGAAGGCTGCCTTGGGTCAGAGCCGGCTGAACGCCACCCAGGCAAGGAATGACCTGAACATCGCCCTGCTGGATCTCAGCCAGCTCCTGGAACTGCATAATCCCGAAGGATTCTCTGTCGTAAGGCCGTCCCGGGACATCGAAAATCTCCTCTTGCCGAGCCCCGACGACATTTATGCAGATGCAGTGACTGCCAAGCCTGTGATCAGGGCCGAGGAGTTCAGGCTGAAGGCTTACGACTGGACCATCAAAAACGCAAAGAGCGGATACATGCCGACAATTTCTCTGAGCGGAGGAATCGGCACGAACTACTATACTCTGAGCGGAGCCCACAATGATTCATTCGCAGATCAGATGAAGCATAATTTCAGCCAGTACGTAGGGCTGAGCCTCTCTGTTCCCATATTCAATAAATTACAGAACCGCAACCAGGTTCGCAGCGCCCAGCTATCGAAAATCAATCAGGAGCTGCAGCTCGAAAGCGCAAAAAAATCTCTTTACAAAGAGATACAACAGGCATATTACAATGCCGTGGCAGCTCAGGAGAAGTATCGTTCCAGCACCGATGCCCTGGCCAGCGCCAAGGAATCCTATGACCTGATGCTTGCGAAATACGAAAACGGCAAGGCCAACATCACTGAATTCAACGAGTCACGGGACAGCTACCTGTCAGCAGAATCCACGCTGGTCCGCGCCCGCTACGAGTACCTCTACTCCGCCAGCCTTCTGGACTTTTACCGCGGCCACCAGCTGACGCTGTAGACCGCAAACCGATACCGCAGGCCGTAGTCCGACACCACGGATGTCCCCTCTTAACTGCCCGGCTCATCTAGCGTGAGCAATGTAGTTAAAATTGCAATTGAATATCAAAGACTTACGAAACCTTCTGCTCACGCCCCCGAAAATCACGAGGCGTGAGCAATACTCGCTTGGAACGATATGAGAATCAGCAAATTGCATACGCTCCTTGCTCACGCCCCAGAGTCCATCCATGGAAAAAAATCGGGGGAAATGCTACATTAATTTTTTTTCATTATATTTGGCGGTGACAAGCGACCACATAATTAGTGACAAGCGACCACATAATCATTTGTCAACGAAAAAAACCATGTTGTTTGAGACTTGTAAGTTAAATAGCCTCAAGGAGTTTTTGGCTTAAATGCCGACAACCAGCTTGGTGAACGCTAAACTAATCATTTGTTTTTCAGCTGTTTGCGCCCGCATGACGCCACTGTCAGATAAATTGAAAATAATCAGATCGATCGGCTCAGCCGATTCAGTCCGGTTCGATAATTTAATTAATGTTTTCCCAATCAGTTAGACTATATTGATTTTTTTGGCCGTCCCGGCTTCCTCTTTTCCGGTTCTTCCGGCTTAGGAAGTAAGGACAAC
>ONBM01000037.1 GCA_900316045.1 uncultured Bacteroidales bacterium
TATAAAAACGTAAATTTGATGAGCTGAACGCAGAAAACGGATGGGACAAGTCGCTGCCTCGCTCAAATTGAAAACATTAAACGACAATCCCTATTATAATCTTACGAAGTTATCCTGAAAAAACGTTTATAAAAATGATTTAGTATCTTACTAAAATGACATTTCATGGAAGTGCTCAAAGGAATTATTATTAACTTTCATTGCTATTTGCAAATAGCAAATACAGAAAAAAAATAATGATACCGTAACAGAACCAATTATGAAAAGAATGCTCCTCCCTTTATTGACGGCATTATGCCTTTTGCCGAATGCTGATGCAGCGACGATAATCCTTACCAGCGATCAGCAGTTGAGGGATTTGATGGATCCGGACAAGAAAATCGACATGTCCACAGGCTACACTCCCGTGCATCTCAGTCTCCGGGAGGTTTGCGAACAGGGGAAGAAGGATGGGGACAAGACGCTTACGATAGCATTCGACGAGTTCTTCCGCCAGTACAGGCCGCAAGCAGGCACTGACAGGGAACTCACTCCGGACATGGATGAATATATCCTTAAAATCAAATTCATCAGCGACTTCGCCAAGAAATACGGAATGGGGATATGCCTGAGCCTGAACACGCCGCTAGAGCTTGGCCCGGCCTTCAAGCGCCAGACAGGCCAGTCAGGACGATGGGTATCCTACAAGGCAGGTCTAAGGAATGCGTCTGACGGCACATTCAGCATTTCGGTCTGGGAACAGATGTTCTGGACAAACAATAAAGGGAAATTCCACGTATCCCTGAAAGGCGTAAAGGCATATGCATTCAAGCAAAAGACCCTGGGGGCATCACATCTGATCGCAGTGAACCCCGATGACATTCATGAGATATCAGGAGTGAAATACGAGGCGGGAGACACAGTGGACGTGCTATCGGCATCCAGTTCATTCGGAATCAAGAATTCCCCGGACGACATGTACTTTCCAGTAAGAGAACTCAGGGTTTTCTACGACGGGCCGAAACAGCTGGAAGGATACGACAGGGTCTTGGTCATTCTTGAGTACGAGTCTCCTGAAATGGACTACTTCTCTCCCGACGCAACTCCGTTCCTGCATAACCTCATGGACAAATACAAAAAAGCAGGAGTAAACCTGACAGCATTGTATTCGGATGAGATGCACATCCAGCAGGACTGGGCTTACTATTCCCATCACGAGGGTGGGCAGTTCGCAATGCGCTACCTTACGGAAAGTTTCTGTGATCGGTTCCGGGAAAAATACGGCCAGCCGCTTGATGACAAGCACATGCTTTATTTCGTCTATGGGGCGCCATATTACCTGGCATCGGCCGATGCCGTGGAGAACGTACAGTACGTGATGGGAGAGACTCCGGAAGAAATCCACACGACTTTCTTATTGAGGGATCGCTATTACAAGATGCTCAATCACGGAATTGTGGATTTGTTCAAGGACAGCAAAGAATATGCTGAAAAGATATTCAATAGAGATTTCAACTCCAGCGCACATGCCTCATGGGCTGAAAGCCCGACCATAGACTTGTGGAACACGGAGAAGCTGCATGCCAACGCTTACAGGTACGAATATACTTCCAATTTCATCTGGAGCAACACCGTGCATCAGGCCGCTGCCGCATGCTACGATTATTTCAAGTGGGGAGAATACCTCCAGCCGACAGGAAATGATTTCGCAGAATGCGGATGGGCAGACAGGAATTATTATGGGGCAGCCATGGGTGCATCCATAGGGGTGATCAATAAATATCCGAACGCCTATGCCGCAGCATGGGGTTTTCCTAATGCGGCTCTCCATTGGAAGAACATGCTGAATGAAGCATACGGTGCCCAGCCAGGTCATGCCATGAGCCTGATCACAGGCTGCAAGCACAGAGACACTGACGTGCTGGCCATCTATCCCATGAACCTGGTTGCCGTAGAAGAGCGCTTCGGCAGCTGGATGACACAATACGGATACTGCAACTACCTGACTTCCGACAAGCTGGTGGAGATGGGCGCAGTCACTGATCAAGGAAAGATGAAAGTCGCTGCCAAGGAATATGGCACAGTGATGGTCATGTTCGAGCCTCTGCCCCAGAAAGGGCTTCTCAATCTACTGGAAAGATTCGCAGAAGCCGGAGGCAAGGTAATATGGTTCAGCATGCCTCCGCTGATTGATGGCTCGGGGAAAGAGTGCGCAGCGACCTGGCAGAAAATCTTCGGAGCCGAATATAAATTCGATCAGTTTCTCGGTGAAATTGCTTCCGGCAAGAAAGTTGCCTTCGAAGGACGTTTCTCTGATGTACCTGAGCAGACCATACTGACGGACATGCTCGTGGACAGGATCTACCCGGTGTCAGTAGTCGACGGCTCCGAAACAGTCGCAAGAATTGACGGAATGCCTGTCGGGACTCACAGGAAAACAGGCAAGGGAGATGTGTTCTTCTTCGGATTCAGGCCGAGGGACGACCAAAGCAAGAGCCTGGGATACGAGACTCGAACCCTGTTCGAAATCCTCAATGCAGCCGGGGCTTACCCGTCCAGCGGGAAATTCGCCGTGAACGACAATCCTTCGTATGTATCCAGAACTACGGATTACCTGGCGACAAGCTTTCCAAATGGGGCAACCGCCTTGGTAAAACACTACAGGACGCACAGAGAGAACTGGGAAGGCGGCTTCTCCAGGAACGAAGAGCACGACGCAGAGGCTTTGGAAGTCAATCCTATGCCGTCGGCCAGAATGGAACTGAGAGACCTCAAAGTCAATGGCCACGATGTGACATATTCAGGGACAATGAATATGGCTTTCCGCACCTCGGATTCTGGCCGTCTCATGGCATTCAACGGATGCGAGTGCACGAGAGTTTCAATAGATGGAAAGGAATATGTTTTTTCAGACGCCCCCGTGAACTTAGCATTCTCTCCGGTTGAGGATGACCTGACCCATTTCCAGGTCTATGCCGAGTCAGCATATTCCCAACAGAAGATCAGGATTCCCCTGCCTGAAGGAGCACTGAGGGCCATCGTCAGAGACGGGCAGCAAAAAATATCGTCCGAACTCTCAGACGGGAACCTGCTGATCGACATGATGCCTGCCAGCTCCTCCAGATGGCTTGACGTAACCATAAAATATCGATAAAAGGACATCCCGCAAACAAGGCACGAAGCGACCCGTGGCATGGACAATAAACATCAATAGCATAATGAAATGAAACAGATGAGAAAAGCAAGCAGAGCTATGGACGCTGCATTCGCATTGGAAGTGCTAGACAAAGCTCCGTACGTGACCGTAAGTTTTACCAGGCCGGATGGCAGTCCCTACGGCGTTCCTCTTTCCCTTGCAAGGACGGACGAGAAGACGTTCTACTTCCACTGCGCCCCGGAAGGGGAAAAATTGGATTGCATCGCCGCAAATCCGATGGTCGCGCTGTCGGCCGTTACCAGATGCACGCCGACAGTGGGGCCTAAGGACGGCAGTTTCACCCTGCAATACAAATCGGCCATGGCTATAGGCCGTGCAGAGTTGGTGAAAGACAATCCCGAGAAGATAATGGCATTGCGGGCAATATGCCAAAGGTTCCTTCCTTCCCACATGGCTGCGTTCGATGCAGCGATTGAACGCAGCTTGGACAGGACTGCGGTCGTGAAAATCACATTGACGGAACCGCCAACCGGGAAGCGGAAACAGTATGACAAGTCCGGCGAAGAAATGAAGTGGGGCAGGATGGAGTGAAGCAAAGAGGGTGACCATCAGTCTTTCGACTTTCAGTCACCCTTACTGGCTAGCTACGAGCAAGACGATTGAGGGAATTGACTATTTAACTTTAAGAGCAAAATGTCATTCACCTCCCAGACGAGAGGCTTTTTCAGCTGGTACTTCGCAGTCTGCCTCACATCCCTGACGCTGGCGGCGAATTTCACCTGATAGACGCCGTCGGCAGTTTCCCAGCGGGATGCATTCTCGTTGAAGGAAGCGAGCGAGTAGTTGTCAATCTTCACGGACACCGTCTGGCTTTCTCCTGGCAGGAGTTCCTTCGTCTTCACGAAGCCTTTCAGTTCGCAGGAAGGCTTGTCAAGGCCTCCGGAAGGGGCAGTGACGTAAATTTGGACTGCTTCTCTCCCGGCAGTTTTCCCTGTGTTCTTTACCGTGACCATGGCTACGAATCCGTCCGAAGTAGCTTTTACGACTGGAGAACTGTATTCATAAGTCGTGTAGCTAAGGCCATAGCCGAAAGGATAAGACACGTCCAATCCCTTTGTCTCGAAGTACCTGTAACCCACATATATTCCTTCTTCGTAATTCGTGTAATCGACATTCTTGACAGGGGCTTTCTTAAATGAGCCCGGTCCTATACGCTGAGGCCTCTCATAGTTGAAAGGGAAATTTTTCGTAGACGGGTTATCGAACAGTCGAACAGGAAAAGTAACCGCAAGCTTACCCGAAGGATTTACTTTTCCAACCAAGATGTCTGCAACCGAAGCACCACCTTCCTCTCCAGGCTGCCAAGCCAGGAGAATCGCATCCGGAATCGATTTCCACGACTCAGTCTCGATGACTCCTCCGATGTTGAGCACCACTATGACTTTCTTGCCTGCCGCATGGTAGGTATCTGCGACATCTTGCAGCAGCTGACGTTCCGTCTGGGTGAGAGAGAAATCTCCCTCAACATTCTTGCGGTCAGTGCCTTCGCCAGCATTTCGGCCTATCGTTATCACGGCAAGGTCCGTTACAGGTTCTCGCTTCGTGATGAACTTGGATGATACTTGCATTTCAGGAAGGACAGTTTTCCCCCAGAAAAGACCGCCGACTTCATTATTCTTCGATGCGGCAGTCGCATAGTCGACATATTTCGAATACCAATCAGCTGTTGTTTCATCTACCTTCAATCCGTCATTTTCCAGTCCTTCCTTTAAACTGCGAATGTATGCGGTGTTCACCTGTCCTGAACCGGCTCCGCCCGCTATGAAATCATACGAGGTCACACCATAGAGGGCAACGGTTTCATTTCCTTTCAGCGGGAGCGTATTGCCGTCATTCTTGAGGAGAACCATTCCTTGTGATGAAGATTCACGCGTCAGCTGCGCATGAGCTTTCAAGTCAGGCTTGCTTGAAAAATTATAGTTTGCAAAAGAAGGGGTCTTAACAATATATTCAAGCATCCTTCTGACGTTCGCGTTGAGCTGCTCTTCTGAAATGGCTCCGTTTCTTACCCCTGCGATTATTCTCTCTACTTCGACATCGCTTCCCGGCTCCATGAGATCGTTTCCTGCGTTAACAGCATCGACAGTCCCCTCTTTATTTCCCCAGTCGGTCATCACGATTCCTTTGAAGCCCCATTCGTCACGGAGAAGGGTCGTGAGAAGTTCACGGTTCTGCTGGGTGTACTTACCATTCACCTTGTTATAAGAAGACATTACAGTCCACGGGTCGGCATCTTTGACAGCAATCTCAAAGTTCTTGAGATAAATCTCACGCAGGGCTCTCTGGCTGATACGGGAATCTACTTCATTCCTGTTGGTCTCCTGATTATTGCCCATGAAGTGCTTGATTGAAACGCCAACGCCATTTTCTTGGATTCCTTTTGCATAGGCAGCCGCCATCTTTCCGCTAAGGAACGGATCTTCAGAGAAATACTCGAAGTTTCGACCGCAGAGAGGATTTCTCTGGATGTTCATTCCCGGAGCCAGAAGCACATCTATGCCAAAATCCTTGGCCTCCTCGCCCATTGCCTTCGTCACTCTCTGAACTAGTTCCGCATCCCAAGTAGATGCCAGGACTGTTCCAACTGGGAAGGCCGTGGCGTAATAAGTGTTGTCATCTCCCTTACGAGTCGGGCTTATGCGAACTCCTGCGGGGCCGTCGGAAAGAACTGTGCCAGGAATTCCGAGTCGCTCGATGGCTCGGGTTTCTCCTGCCGCTCCTTCAACCTTGGAAGTGGTGCCGGTCGGGACGCCATTCATGATGACGAACCTGCTTTTCCCCACGAGAAGACTGGCCTTCTCTTCCAGCGTCATTGCATTAAGGACATCCTCTATGTTGTCCTTATTTAGTTTGGGCTGAGCAATCGCCCCGATAGAAGCCATTGTCATGAAAGCAAGCATCGTTAATGTTTTTTTCATATTCTACGTCTTTTATATTAATAGATTGCATTTTCATTTGACCTGGGCATCGCCGTAATTCACTCGCACGCCGTCACGGACGATAACGTGGTCAAGCCCAAGCATGCCTGGTGTTTTCTCTCCTTCCAGCTTGCCGGAAAGGACATCTTCCGCAATCCGAGCCAAATCATCAATCCTCTTGATTGTCTCGAAATTGGATCCGAAGAAATGCCCATTGTAGAACTTTTCGATTCCAGCTTTCCGGAAGAATGCCGAGGACTCCTTGCACATATTCAGCAAAGTAGAAAAATCTGTCGTCAGGAGCAGGTTCCCGTTTCCGTAGGAATCACCGCTGAACCCTACATGTTCTTTCCTTATGAAGAACGTGGTGGATCCCGGAGTGTGGCCAGGCGTGAAATGAGTTTCCACGATGCGCCCGCCCAGATTGAACTTCTGGCCGTTCTTGAGATACTTGATTTTTCCTTTGTAACCTCCCATCATCGAAGGGACATTCACAGTATCTGCCTCATTAATCCAAACTTCAGGAAATGGCCCGACGCCTCCTGCATGGTCAGGATGAACATGAGTGAGGAGAACAGTCAAGGGCTTGTCCGTAATGCCAGCGACGATTTTGTCAAGGTCCGGGATATGCGTTCCCGTGTCAATGAGAATCGCCCTTTTCTTCCCTTCGAGAAGGTAAAGCGTCTCAGATGCCATGACATGTCCAGACCCTACCCACGTGTGGTCATCTATCTTTCTGAAAACTACGTTTGCATCGCGGTACGCCTCAGGCAGGCTGATATTCGCCTCGAATCCTCCCTGCGGCCTTGGCTGTTCCTTATGGACCTCTTGCCGGCCTTTCCAGCTTGCTCTTTTCCAGGAGAAATATTCCTCCATGAGACGGAGCTGAGGCATGTTCGGAGTCTCGATCACATCCATTCCCTTGTTTCCGAAATACATCACCGTCTTTCCAGTCTCTGCGTATGTCGGCCATTCGACCAGGCCCTCTCCGTTAGGATTGCCTGTTTTCACGAAGTTCGCCCAGTAAGAGTTCACCTTTTTGCTGAAATCGGCATCTTCCTGCGACATCGGACCCCAGCCATGCCCAAATACGAATTTCATCTCGGACGCATGATTGGCCCCACGAGGTTTCGCATTCTCCATGCCGAAAACGCGGCCTTCCGGATTGTAGCGGTCGAAATAGTAGACATATACCTTCCCCTTGCCAGTCTTTTCCTGGAGCCGAGCCCAGGCATAAGAAGGCCAGGCAAAGGCGGTTTCCCTGAATATGTCGCTGAGCGCACCGAAAGTCTCTTCATCGCTTGTGGCAGGATAGAGTTCCAGCATCCTGTCGGCGAATGGGCCATATTCAGCCTTTATGTCGGACTTGTACTTTGCAATAGCGACAGGGCGTGAGAACATCGCTCCTTCATCGGAATTGGTGCCTATCAGGATGTTAACGTCATTGTAGTTTCCGGCTTCGTACAGCTTGTACTGGTCATCTGTGATGACATAGCCATCTACGCATGGCCAGAAACCGCCGACGCCTCCGCTCTGCTCGTCCTTAATGAGGTCTTCCCAAGGCATAGACCTAAGCTGATCCAGGCTTCTTGCCCCGATTCGTTTCATCCATGCCTCTCCGTAAGCCTCCGAGCCAGTCATGTCCCGGATTCCGTTGTTGTCGGTCCGTACGCTGTCCACTGGGCAGAATGAACCCCCGCTTTCGCTGATTGCCCCTCTGAAAAGTCCTTTTGCGAGAGGAGAGGCACACAGCATGCTCACGGCAATCGCTCCAGCGCTCTCCCCCATGATCGTTACCTTCGATGGGTCACCTCCGAAAGAAGAAATATTCTCCTGAATCCATTTCAGGGCAAGAATCATATCCATCAATCCGTAGTTTCCGGAGATGCCCTTTCCTGACTCTTTCGAGAGCTCTCTGGAAGAAAGGAACCCAAGAGCTCCGGTACGATAGCTTATGCTCACGAACACTATGCCTTGCTTAGCGAAATTGTCGCCATCGTTCGAGTTGGCATCGCCGGTAATGAAACCTCCGCCATGTATCCACGCCAGCACTGGAAGATTCTCTCCTGGTTTTGACGCAGGAGTTATGACATTCAGGTACAGGCAGTCCTCAGACACTTTTGGCTCAGGCGCGCCTGGAAACTGAAAGGCATGCTGAGGCGGCATGGCACCATATTCAGTGGCATCGAACGTTCCCTCCCATGCCTTTTTGGGAACCGGAGCCTTCCACCTGAGATTCCCGGTAGGAGCCTCTGCAAAAGGGATTGCCTTGAAATATCCAAGACCTTTTTCCAGGACACCCCTGACTTTCCCCTGCCGGACCGTTGTCTCAGTCATCGGCTGCGCAGAAGCTAAAACACAGGAAATCATGGCACAAATGACAGTAAATAATATTTTTTTCATCGTTACAATATACTAAGAATATTTCACTTTCTGTTCACGATCGTAACCGGGCCTAGCAGGCCTGCCGGAAGGAGGGCATCGTCCGAATCATAATAATGCGCATCCGTATAAGTAACCTTCTCCTTGCAGTCTGGCTGAGCATCTCCGACAAGACGGTTCACCCAGACATGAAGTGAATCAGGGCAAGCATTTTTGCGTTTTGGGATATTTGTCGTATTATTGCATGAATTTTAGAGCTATTCCATAGATTTTAAAATAGCTTTGGGTTTGAAAATGTTACACAAGGCAGCATGAGCCGGATTGCTGAAATATTTCTGGGATTGATTCTTTCTCTCGTTCTGGTGTGCACCGGAGCGGGCGTGAGCGTAACGCATTGCGCCCATGCCGAAATGGGAATGATGGAAGAGATGGAGAATGACGCATCTGGCTGCGATGATGGCGCATCATGCATGTACCTGACCTTCGAACAGCTTGAGCCGTTCTCGGCTTCGCAGACTGTCAGCATTGGAATCACCCCTGCCTTGGTCACAATGGCAGCTATCCTGCCCGAATACGCCAGTGAGGCCGGATTCTACGAGGCGAAGCCTCTTTACCCGAACAGGTTTCTCCCCATAAGTCCGCCTGGGCAGCTGCTCAATAAAATCTGCATTCTTAGGACTTGATGATGATCCTTACGATGTTTCCATCCGACACCTCAACGCCGGATGGCATGACTACGTTACTATCATTATTAATCCTAAAAATATGCATAAAAAGACTATTATTATATTTGCGGCCTTCTTGGCTACAGGAACCACGCTGCATGCACAGCAAACAGACACAACATCTTTTTCTCCCGACAGAAGCGACACTTTGCAGGCCACCGTGTTCACGGCATCGCGACGGGGAAACTTCCTATCCAAAGGAAAAGAGCTGAGGACAGAGGTGATTTCTCAGTCAGGTCTCCAGAAGATGGCATGCTGCAACCTCGCGGAAAGCTTCGAAAATTCTGCAAGCGTCACCGTAGGATACTCTGATGCCGTGACAGGCGCACGCCAGCTCCGGCTACTTGGCCTTTCAGGAATATATACCCAGATGCTGGATGAAAGCCGTCCTATCATGCGTGGGATTTCCGCGCCATTCGGACTGTCATATATTCCTGGGCCATGGCTTGAAAGCATTCAGATTGCCAAAGGTTCTCCTTCTGTCATAGGCGGCTCGGAATCCATGACCGGGCAAGTCAATGTAGAGCATCGCAAGCCTACGGATGAGATTCCTTTGTTCCTCAATGCCTCGGTCATGTCGGACACGAAGACCGATTTGAATGCCACATCATCCATCCAGCTCAGCCCTGCCCTCTCCACGATATTAATGGCTCACGCCAACGGGAATTTCAAGGCATACGACATGAACATGGATGGCTTCATGGATGATCCAAAGACACGGCAGTTCAACGTCGCGAGCCGATGGTTTTACTATACTCCTTCATTGCAGGTCCGCTGGGGCGTAAGCGCGGTCATCGACAAGCGCAAGGGAGGCCGGGAAGAGTATGATAGGAAGACATATTCCTTTGGCTCTCCGTGGGGCACGGACATTCGCAACAACATGTTCGATGCCTATCTTAAAATTGGGAAACCGTTGCGTGAAGACCAGAGTTCAAGCCTCGCCTTGGTTGCCGACTGGTCTTACGACAAGATGGATGCATGGTTTGGAGGAGCTTCATACCTTGGCAGGCAGCATTCCGGATTCGCAAATCTGCTGTACCGGAATCAGTTCAATGAAAGCCACGACCTGACTGTAGGCGCCGGAGCAACGCTTGACAGGTACGACGAGACTTTGCTGCGCATCCTACCAGGAGGAGCCGACAATTCCTTTCCAAGGCAGCGCAGCGACCTTGCTCATGGTGGCGCATACGGGGAATACACATTTCACCACGGCGAGGTTCTCTCCGCCATCGTTGGAGTACGAGGAGAATGGTACAAAGGAGACGGCTTCCGCCTGTCGCCACGCATAACTTTGAAATACCAGCCATCGGAGAGGCTGATATTTCGAGCCAACGGAGGGCGCGGCCTGCGAAATGCTCTACCTCTGACCGATCATATCGGCGTGCTTTCGACCGGCAAGACATTCACAGGAGACTGGCAATCGCACATGCTTGAAGACTCATGGATTTTTGGCGGCAATGCGACATGGTATCTGCCATTCATGGCTGCATACATCAGCCTGGATGCCTTCGGGACCAGGTTCACGAAACAGCTGATAGTGGATTACGAGGATGCGTCAGGGCAGATTGCCTTCTACCCTCTGAATGGACGGTCTTACACTGGCAGTTACCAGGCAGATGTTCACTTAGAGCCATTTACTCGGTTCTCTATAGACATGACTGCACGGTACACTGATGCAAAGACCGAGTACCGTAGCATCGGCCTTAGCGAAACGCCATTGTCCAGCCGCTTCAAAGGAGTGCTGAACATCCAGTACAAGACAAACCTGAGCCGCTGGATCTTCGACTTCACGGCCTCCGTAAACGGCTCTGCCAGAGTGTACGGCTTCATGAGAGACCTGCGGGACGACGATGGCAAGCTTATCTACCCACATGGCAGGACTCCGATATATCCGCTTCTCTTCGCCCAAATCACGAGGCGTCTCAGAGGAGTGGACATCTATGTAGGTGGAGAAAATCTGACGAATTTCCGGCAGAAGGAAGTAATCCTGGGCGGCAAGACTGCGGACGGCATGGTGGACACGTCTTCACCCTCGTTCGATGCCAGCGCCATCTGGGGACCTCTGATGGGAATTAGAATAAATGCGGGCATCCGCTTGACTATATGGAAATAATTATTAATAAACAAAATCAAATATCATGAAAAGAATAATTGCCATCTGCGTAGCCGCGCTTTTTGCTGCTGCGCCTGCAATGTCTGCCTTCGCCGGCGATGCGCCTGCTACCTACATCCAGCAGACAAAGAAAGACATTCGAACAGTCATATTTGCCACGAACATGAGATGCGGCAGCTGCGTCAAGAAGGTTAAGGAAAACCTTTCGTTTGCGAAGGGGGTGAAGGCACTGGATGTCTCGCTTGAGAAACAGCAGATTACCGTGACCTACGACGCAGCCAAAACCTCCGTGGAAGAACTCGCCAAGATAGTCAATAAACTCGGCTACAAGGCAGAGGTCGTGAAGTAATCATTTGGGCTTAAAGATATTTCTGGCGACAAATGACACGCATCCTTTTCGTCTGCCACGGCAATATCTGCCGGAGTCCCATGGCAGAATTCATCTTGAAAGACTTGGTAAAGGCCAAGGGGCTGGAGAATCGGTACCATATCGAGTCTGCCGCAGTTTCCACAGAGGAAATTGGAAATCCAATATATCCTCCCGCAAGACGTTGCCTGAGCCAGCATGGAATATGGTTTGACGCAAAGAAGCGCGCTCGACGAATTAGCAGAGCCGACTATGACCGCTTCGATCTCATCATCTGCATGGATGCCTCTAACCTGCGATGGCTGAGACAGATTATTCCGGACGATCCTGACGAAAAGATTCACCTGATGATGTCTTATGCCAGCGAAAGCCGAGATGTCGCCGACCCTTGGTACACCGGAGACTTTGAAGTTACTTTCCGCGACCTCCTGAAAGCATGCGAAGGGTTGCTAGGATCTGACCTCTTTGAATAGTTTGGCAGGATGTATGAGGCAGAGCCTTGGGATAGCTGTAGTTGATGTGGGCATGCACCCCCCCATGATGACATGGAGGGGCTTGCATGGTGTACCATGACTTGTCCTGACCTGGGTTTACAAGTGGAGGCCCGACAATGTAAACACTATTAAGGACAAATGGAACGAGAAACAAGACGTTACAATGATGCTGAGAATGAATTCCGGCGAGTCAATGGAGACTTTCCAGGGAAAATATGGGATGGGACATTGCACTTTATCGAGATGGATGACTAAATTTGGGCTTTCAAACACATCCCAAAAACAGTTCAACGAGATGAAGAAAGCAGTAGAACGGGCTCCGGAGAAAAGCCAGAGAGAACTGACGCTCGAAGCAAAGGTCGCCCAATTGGAGAAGGAATTGAAAGAAGAGAAACTGAAATCATTGGCCTTCAGTACAATGATTGATGTTGCGGAAGAAGAGCTAGGCATTGACATACGAAAAAAATCTGGTGCCAAACAGTAGGTAAGCTTCGCATATTGCTTCCAAAGATGTCAGTAGATGCAATATGTGCGCTGTTTGGCAAGACTAGACAAGCTTACTATCAAAGACTTAGCTACAAGTACGAGGAATACGCCGAAGAGGGTATAATACTAGACTTGATTGCTGAACTTAGAAAGGATATGGGCAGGATGGGCGGCCGCAAGTTGTGGTATGAAATCAATGAGGCGCATCCTGGAATGATAAGCCGCGACAAGTTGTTTGACATACTCGACAAGTATCATTTAAAGGTGCATCGGCGCAAGCGTACAGTGAGGACGACATGGAGTGAGAGTTGGCTGCATAGGTTCCCGAACCTGGTTAAGGATCTCATCCTTACGGCCGCCAATCAGGTATGGGTGAGCGATATAACCTATATCGAGACAGAGACCGGCTTCGTCTATCTCCATTTGGTGACAGATGCTTACTCGAAGAAGATAATGGGATGGTGCCTTAGTCCTAGTCTTCACGCTGATGCTACCATATCTGCTTTGCAGATGGCTATACGCAATGCCGGATGTGACCTGAAGGGCCTGATACACCACTCTGATCGAGGTTGCCAGTACTGCTGCGAGAAATATGTAAAGCTCCTGCAGGACAACGGAATCGAGATAAGTATGACTCAGGATGGAAATCCCAGAGACAACGCCATTGCAGAGCGTGTGAATGGCATATTGAAGACAGAATGGCTCTATGATGACCACTTCATCGGCTTTGCGGACGCTCACAGACGAGTTGCAGAGGTCATAAACCTTTACAACAACAAGCGGCCTCACTTGAGTCTGAACTACAAAACGCCTGCAGAAGCCCATCTTGAGACGGGAGAGCAGAAACGTGTATGGAAGAACTACTACAAAGGCAACAAGCCTGAGGAAGTGGAAAATGTAATAAATGAACTGACAAGCGGATGCAGGATATCCGCAGCGTATTGACAATAATGAATGATTGCTCCCAAGAAAGGCAAAGGTACCGGTAGCCTCACAGTCCGTCAAGGCCAAGGCAAGCGCCTGCGGCGGCCTTGACTGAAAGTTCGGCTACCACTCGAGTTTGCCTATCTTGTAATCAATCGGGCAGTATGAACAAAAATAACGGCTCAAAACTGTAAACAAAAATCAGGACGGGTCACCACGCTGGAGAGCCTTGCACTTGGGATTGGTTCGTGCGGCAAAAGCATTCGGACTGATATTCGCTCATTGGTTGCAGTATTACAAAATAACTGGCCCATCATACTGACGAAAGAATCTATATTATCGAAGGCCCAAATCCTGAAAAAAGTAAGATGACGGGGGTGGGCGGGCAAAGATTCTGAAACAAGTTCAGGATGACGTGATGGGAACGTTTGCGATGACGGGGTGGAGCGTTCTGGACGACCAAGTTCGCGATTACAGCGTTGGTCGGTAAATGATTATGTAGTTGGTCGTATAGAATGTTGAGGGTTGTTCGTTCAGGATAAGAGTGGTGGAATTTCGCAAAGTGCTGTCGGAGCAGGGCCTTCTGCCCTACGCACTTTCGTGCAGCCTGCCTCGACAGCATTCTGCGAGACACTTATTCCGGAGGGTTTGAATATCCGTATACGATTCTTTATTACTTCAGCATCGACAAGGTTTTGTGAAACCTTGAAGAGAGCGAAGGCGGGTACCGGCATTATTGAATAATCCTTCAGCATAGACAAGGATTTGTGAAGCCTTGAAGAGAGATTTGATTATTCACAATTGTGGGCAATGGTGATATTCATTATAAGCGCTGAGGAGACTATTCGCATTGCCAACCCCCGTTCTGGAAACCGGGTGGGCGATGCAGTCCTTCATTACAAGCCAGTCTGTGGCACTATACCGTCGCCCATAAATTCTCGTCCTTCTGGGCGAGGACATAGATTATACTTTCCAACCGCATCAATGACAGCCTCACCGGCGGCCCCGCATTTCACGATGACGGGGAAACGAGTTCATCCTTCTTCCGCCATCCGGGCTTGACCAGGAATCTGGGCTCGTTTATCCCCGTCATTCCGGACTCGATCCGGAATCTAGGCTTGCAGTCAACAGATCCTGAATCAAGTTCAGGATGACGTGGCGGGTCGTTCAGGATGACGGGGTGGGAACACTCGTGATGACGTGGAGGGGCGTGCAGGATGACGGGGTGGGGCGCTCGGGATTTGCGGGCCGTGGGGATTGAAGTAGATTCAAAAAAAGGCTCGCAGATAGATTGCAAGCCTGTTTTTGTGGAGCATAGGAGATTCGAACTCCTGACCTCTTGCATGCCATGCAAGCGCTCTACCAGCTGAGCTAATGCCCCATTGGTTTGGATTGCAAATATAGGAATAATCCGTCAATCTGCAATCCTTTTTAATAATTTATGTAAAGAGCGTGGGGCAAGCCTCTGTAACATATTCATTATCAAGACTTTCAAAAGCACTGCCTCACGCTCTCCTCCTTCATTAGCCGAGCGTGGGGCAAGCCTCTGCAACATATTCATTATCAATAATCAATATCCCCAAAGGCACTGCCTCACGCTCATATTTCTAAAGATTGTTGCGAGTGTCGAGGTAAGGGAGTTTGTACGGGCGACGGTAGTCGTAGTAGTACAGCCTATGATGGGCAGCTTCCTTATCACCTTCAAAGCTGAGGGTCGCCGGATTCCAGTGAACCGGACGGTCAAGCTCGCGGGCGATGTTCGTCAGGCAGCAGAGAGTGTTCGTGCTGGTTCCGCACTCGACAGGAGCGATAGGGTCCTTATGATCACGAATCGCATCCAGGAAGTTCTGCATGTGAGGAGAGCTGACCTCGTACTGACCGGCCTTAACCTCTTCCTGGCTCTTTTTCAGAAGCTTAGGGTCAGAGCACTCGATGTAGCCTCTCGCTACCTTGATCCAGCCTTTGTCGCCAATGAACTTGAGACCCTGCCAGTTAGGCTTCTCCTCGTCAAAAGGCTGCTCTGTCATCACTACGCCGTTGGCATATTTCATGGTGTCATGCTCGGCGCCGTTGTATCCCTTAGGAATGAATTCCACCGGGCCTGAGCCATCCATTCCAAGTGCAGCTTGAGCTATGTCGTACATGTGAGCGCCCCAGTCAGCAGGATAGCCGTTCCCGGTCTCGCAGTACCAACGCCAAGCACCCCAGAGTTTCTCATCCTGAGGCGGGTCGAGGGAGACGACTGGGCAGATGTCTGAATGATAATGGATCTTCGGATCATTGAGAGGTCCAAGCCACATGTTGAAATTAAGATTCGCAGGGACAGGCATCTCTGGAAGATCGAAAGGCTTTGGCGGATCTCCAACTCTGGAATAAATCTTGTCTATGTGGCCGATTGCCCTCTCACGAACCATCTTTATCGCTTGCTGGAACTCAGCGCTGGAACGCTGCTGGCTTCCCATCTGCAAAACTCTGCCATTGTGCCTGACAGCTGCCTGAACGGCTAACCCCTCAGTGATGGTGTAGGCCAGAGGCTTCTGCAGATAGACATCCTTGCCTGAATCCAGAGCGGCAATCGCTATCAGCGCATGCCAATGGTCCGGAGTCGCAATCTCCACAGCATCGATGTCCGTCCTTTCCATGAGGTCGCCATAATATTCATACATGTCGCAACGCTCATTCATGCCATTCTCCTTCTGCCATTTTGCAACATCCCTCCTGAAACGTTCACGCTTGATGGAATCCACGTCGCAGCATGCCGCCACCTGAACGCCAGGACACGCAGAGAAGCTATTGAAATCACTCCTTCCCTGCCTGCCAAGCCCTATGAACCCAAGAACGATCATGTCACTTGGCGCTATTTTCTTTCCTTTCTGCGGCCCGTCTGGAATAGTCCAGCTTGGCAGAATCGTTAAGCTTGCGAGACCCAGAGCCGAATAACTCATGAAGTCTCTTCTAGAAATTTTTTTACTCATGTTATTGATTATTAGGGTTAGTTTCTTCATCTTGAAATTTCAAGATAGTATGTCGGGCGGCTCTCACCTCGTCAGGCCTGGAGATTGGCGTATTGTGAGGAGAGGTCTTCAACAAGTCAGGGGTCTCGGCAGCCTCTACAGCTATTTTCTTCATCACGTCGATGAAGTCATCCAGCGTTTCTTTCGATTCGGTCTCCGTAGGCTCGATCATCAGAGCCTGATGGAAAAGCAGAGGGAAATAGATCGTAGGCGCATGGAAGCCGTAGTCCAGAAGCCTCTTAGCAACATCGAGCGTTGTCGCGCCCTTGCCGTCAGCAGCTTTGGAAGCACCGTCATCAATCAGCCCGTCGAATACGAATTCGTGCTTGCAGACCGAAGGAATAGGAAGCTTGTAGCTGTCTTTCAAGATTTCCTTGACGTAGTTAGCATTTAGAGAGGCCAGTTTGCCCAACAACTTGACATTCTGTTTGCCGATCATGAGGATGTAGGCGTATGCCCTCAGGATAACGAGGAAGTTTCCGAGGAAACCAGAAACCTCGCCAGCGCTCTCAGAGCAGCCTTCAGCATTCTTGGCAGCATTTGACTTCCCAGCGCCAGCGCGGCCAATTACGGCGAAACTGCCAGAAGAAGTCTTTACTACCCTAGGGACAGGAAGATATGGCGCCAGTTTCTCGCAGACGCCTACCGGGCCTGAGCCAGGACCGCCACCGCCATGAGGGGTGGAGAATGACTTGTGCAGGTTCAGATGCAATATGTCAAATCCCATGTCACCCGGACGCACGACTCCAAGAAGCGGATTCATGTTGGCACCGTCGTAATAGAGCAGACCCCCGCAGCCGTGAACCAGTTCCGCGATTTCGAGGATTTCTTTCTCGAAGAGCCCCAAGGTGTTCGGATTCGTCATCATGATTCCCGCCACATCGTCGCCCAGCAGAGGCTTCAGATCCTCAACGTCCACCAGGCCATCGGCATTGGATTTGACGACGACGACATCAAGGCCACAGACGGCTGCGCTGGCAGGATTGGTGCCGTGAGCGCTGTCTGGGACTATCACCTTAGTACGTTTGGAATCCCCCCGAAGCAGATGATACTGGCGCATTATCATGAGGCCTGTCAGCTCTCCGTGAGCGCCTGCGCATGGATTGAACGTGAAATGAGCCATCCCTGTCAGTTCTGCGAGGGATTTGTCCATCTCGTAATATACCTGAAGAGCACCTTGCACGGTCGAGGCAGGCTGCAACGGATGCAGGCTCTGGAAACCTTTCATCCCGGCAATCTCTTCATTTATCTTCGGATTGTACTTCATCGTGCAGCTGCCAAGCGGATAGAAACCGGTATCTACGCCGAAATTCATCTGCGACAGGTTAGTGTAGTGACGCACGACATCCACCTCGCTCACCTGAGGCAGCGCTGCAGGGGCTGAGCGCCTGAGCACGGCAGGAATCGAGTCAGTCGAGTCAGTCCACTCGTTCTTCCTAAGCGAATATCCGATTCTCCCCTCTTTGGAGAGTTCAAATATTAATTTATCGTAATATTTCATATTCTCACGCCTCCTTCACTAATTTTACAAGTTCGTCGATTTCTGCCTTCGTGCGCCTTTCCGTGGCACAGAAAGTGACATAGCCCTCTTCGGTCTCAAGACCGGCGAAGAAACCGCCGTCAAGCAGCTTCATCTGCAGCTTCTCCACAGGAATCAGCGGCTTCAGCACGAACTCCTTCAAGAACGGCTGAGTGAAGACTTCTTCGAATTTGCCAGTTTTGAGCAGTTCGTCATGAAGATAATGAGAGGCTGCGTATGATTGGTCATTCACTTCTTTCATGCCCCCAGGGCCCATGATTGAGAGATAGACGGTCACATAAAGCGCCATCAGGCTCTCATTGGAGCAAATGTTGGAAGTAGCTTTTTCTCTACGAATATGCTGCTCGCGAGCCTGCAGAGTGAGGCAGAAGCACCTGCGTCCCTCTGAATCGACAGTCTCGCCGACGATACGACCAGGCATTTTGCGGACATATTCATTCTTGCAGGCCATGAAGCCGACATAAGGACCGCCAAAGCTCAAAGGAATTCCCAAGCTCTGTCCGTCACCGACAGCAATGTCAGCCCCCCACTCGCCAGGAGTCCTGAGCACCGCAAGGGCAGAAGGGTCACAATATTCTATGAATATTCCGCCTTCCTCATGAATGGCTTCAGCAAATCCGGTGAGGTCCTCGATAATCCCGTAACGGTTGACTGAAGGCACCACGACTCCAGCCACGTCACCTTTGGAAAGTTCTGCCTTCATGTGGTGAGGACAGGTGTGTCCGTCCATCACTGGAATATATCCAAGCTCGATTCCGTGATATTTGGCGTATGTTTCGATGACCTTTATCACGTTAGGAAGCAAGGTCTCGGAAATGAGCACCCTAGTCTTGTGCTTTGTGCAGGCAGGGGCCATCTTCACGGCTTCCGCCGCAGCAGTAGGGCCATCGTACATCGAAGCATTGCTGACGTCCATGCCAGTCAAGGCGCAGATCATGCTCTGATACTCGAATATGTACCTGAGAGTCCCTTGGGATATTTCGGCCTGGTATGGGGTGTATGCCGTCAGGAATTCCGACCTGGAAGTGATGTACGGCACCACCGAAGGCGCATAATGGTCGTAAGCGCCCTGACCCACGAACACCTTCAGTTTTTCGTCCTTCTTGTCCAGCTTTTCGAAATATTCCCTAACCTCATCCTCAGACAAGGCGTCAGGAAGATCATAATCGCCATTATGCTTCACAGTCTCCGGAACATCAGAATAGAGGTCATCCAAAGAGGAGACCCCTATTCTCTCGAGCATCTGGCGAATATCCTCATCGGTATGAGGGAAATATGCAAAATTCGCCATGCTGCTTATTTGTTTGTGAATTCCTCGTAAGCGGAGGCATCCATCAAGGATTCAACCTGGGAAGGATCGCTCAGTTCCACCTTGATGATCCAGGTTCCGTAAGGATCTTCATTGATTTTCTCCGGCGCATTTTCAAGGTCGGCATTCACTTCGGTGACTTTGCCGGAAACTGGAGATAGCAGCTCACTGGAAGCTTTGACGCTTTCCAAAGCTCCGAATTCTTCGCCTGCTTCCACTTCATCGCCTGCTTCCGGAAGATCAGCGTATGTTATGTCCCCAAGTGAACTCTGGGCGAAGTCAGTTATTCCGATGAGGGCTGTGCCACCCTCAACCTTCACCCACTCGTGATCCTCGCTGTAACGGAGGCCTTCAATAGTCTTGCTCATGATAAATCTTATTTTTTATAGTTGCTTTGATAAAATCTTTTCTTAATCACGGTGCCCTCGAACACTTTCTTGCGAATCTGCACGTAAAGCACATTGCCGAGAGCTCCGCACTCCCTTTTGACTAAAGCATAACAGAGGCTTTTGTCAAGGGTTATGGAATGATAGCCAGTCGTGACGTGGCCGACCTCGGTTCCATCGGCAAGGAGGACAGGGTAACCTGCCCTTGGAACTGCTCTGTCTTTCAGCTCGATGCCCACCAGCTTCATAGGGGTGCCTTCGGCTTTCTGCTTGGCTAGAGCATCTTTGCCTATGAATTCTTCCTTGTCCAGCTTGCAGAACATTGAGTATCCTGCCACCACAGGCGAGATGTCCTTGCTGAGCTCGTCACCATAGAGCGGAAGCCCCGCCTCGAAACGGAGAGTGTCGCGGCATCCCAGTCCGCAAGGGGTAACGCCTGCGGCTATGAACTCATCCCAATATTTCCTGATCAGGTCAGGATTAGCGTAAATCTCAAATCCATCTTCTCCGGTATAGCCTGTGCGGCTGATGATGATCCTCTTGCCATCAACCACGAAATCATTGAACGTGTAGAACGTGAGCTCGCTAACTGCCAAGCCTGTTACTTTTTCAACCACAGCCTCTGCATCAGGCCCTTGAATGGCAAGCTGTCCCCAGTTCTGAGAGTCATTCACGATTTCCACATCGTAGCCCTTGGCATTATCCAGAATCCATTGATGGTCTTTATCTATGTTCGCAGCATTCACTACAAGAAGGTAATGATCCGGCTGGAATTCCTTGTATACGAGCAAATCATCAACCGTGCCTCCGTCAGGGTAAAGCATCATCCCGTACAAGATCTGTCCCTGCTGGATAGAATTGACGTCATTCGTGAATATGTGATTGACGAACTTCGCGGCATCCGGTCCGCTGATGAAGACTTCGCCCATGTGCGACACATCGAACATCCCCACCTTATTACGGACGGCGTTGTGCTCCTCCGTAATTGAAGTGTACTGTATCGGCATATCGAAGCCGGCGAACGGGCTCATCTTCGCTCCCAGAGCGACATGCTTGTCATGCAGGCACGTTACTTTCAGGTTTTCTTCCATGATTCTTTATGAAAATAATGAATTTGTTTAACTATATAATAATTTAATCGAAAATCATCACAATTTACATTAAATCGCAAGCCTGAGACCAAAGGTGCTCTTTACGTTCTCCGGCGGGATGAACGATCTGTTGGAAATCCTGCATGCGTCCCATTTGCTGGCGCAGCTACCCCCTCTCATTACTCTCATGCTGCCCTCTTCAGGGCCTACCGGATTGGTCTGTGCATCGTTCCCGTAATTCTCGCCATAGTCATTGCACCATTCCCAGACATTGCCGCTCATGTCGTATATTCCCAGTTCGTTAGGCTTCTTGGTGGCCACGTCGTGCTTCTCCATCTTGGCGTTATCCACGAACCACATCGCAATGCCAGCATCGTTCGAGCCGCTGAATCCACTATGCTTCGAAAGTTTTCCGCCTCTGGCGGCATATTCCCATTCTGCCTCGGTAGGAAGGCAGAATTTCCTTCCCGTCAACGAATTGAGTCTTAGAATGAACTGCTTGCAGTCGAACCATGAGACGTTGCCTACCGGCTTCTGAAGGTCTTCGGGATCGTTCAGGTACGGCAGGCTGCCCATCACTGCTTTCCAAAGTGCGGCAGTGACTTCAGTCTTGCCGATTTCAAAATCGTCGAGCGTCACCTCATGTGCGTTCTTCTCGTTTTCCGGCGCAGTGAATTTCGCGAAAGGCATGTCGCTCTCGCTGAATCCCATCATGAACGTTCCACCAGAGACCTTGACCATCTCGAACTCTACCCCGTTCACGGTGAATTTCTCAGGTTTGCCATCCAAGGCGCGAACCGGCTCCCTGTCTTGGACAGCGCCAGTCAGGCTTCTGAACAAGTCCTCTGAAAATTTTTCCTCGGTTGGCTGGACAAGCCTGAACCCAAGCCCTGCCTTCCGGGTGTGCATCTCCAATGGCATCCTAGCGTACATGGTCCTGATAAGCTTTTCGTCACCTTTTTCCACCGGAGACGGATTACGTAGCAGACCTCCGGTCATTGACTCCTTCTGGGCACTTCGGAGTCCATCTGGGGAGACATAACTGTCCAGGCACCATTCCGAACTCTTGCCAAGGGCCTTTCCGAAATCATCCATTCCAGAAGCATATTCCCACTGAGCCTCGTCAGGGAGCTGGAAAACCTTGCCGGTAACCTTGTTTAGCTTAGCAATGAATTTCTGGATGTCGGCCCAGGAGACCATGTCCACGGGCGCTTCCGGCTTGCCTGCTCTATTGTCTCCCATTACCGCTTTCCATAGGGCATTGGTCACTGGGGCGCTGATTACGAAACCATCCAAAGCCACTTCCCTCACATAGCTGTCGTCCACTTTCTTCCGATTGTCAGAGGACATGCCCATCTTAAAGAAACCAGCCGGCATCTTCGTCATCTCGAGAGTGACGTTACCGACTGTGTAGCTCATCTGGTAATCAGGCTTTTGCGGAGCCTTGACCGTAGGCTTGCAAGAAACTGCCGCAAGACTGGCAACGGCGATTGCCGACATGACGAGAAATTTATTCATTTCCTTGGCTTTTGAATAGTAAACAAATATAAGCAAAAAGTTCCATATTAGTACAGGAATTGACCTCCCAGTCATCGCTTAATTCCTCGGCCATGCCAGGGTTCTCCCCACATATGTCCACGCCTATCACCCTTACTTTCCCGAATATTTGCCTTAGCCAACTCTCAAGCATCCGGAGGGTCATCTTCCCTTGATCCCAGTCAGTCCTGGTCCACTCGGCGTCCAGAACATCCTTATCAATGCTGACATAGACAGGGAGGCTAAGGTCGAAGAACGGCATGGCATCCTCCAGCGCGTTGTCGGTTATATGACGCTCATCTATCAGCCAGACCCTGTCTGCCGCCATGAGCGCCTCTTTAGCAAGGTCGGGATTGGCGCCCGCAATGAGCACCTTCCTTGAATAAGGGTTGTCCATCACTGCCCTGACCCAGCCGCCACAGCTCAGGAAGCCGGGGAACTCGGGATTCTGCATGTCGGGATGATGGTCGAATAATATGAGGTTGAAAGGCTCTCGAATTCTGTCCGTCCAGAATTTAGTAATATAGTGATAGTCGCCGCTGTCGATGAAATGCACGCCATCTGCTCCTCCTGGCGCGGCAGCATCCATTCGGGACTTTATCTGAGCCTCGGCGGACGAATCGCAATAGCAGGAACAGCCTTCAATGTCGGTGCAGTCTATTTTGACTCCCTGTGGCATATTCATAAAAGAATATACCCCCGAAAGGTTCATGATGACATTCCTGACATCTTGGGCTTCCGGGCTCATTTAACATTCTTGATTTTCTTAACCAAGGCAGGTGGCAGCATGGCAGCTATTCTCTGCCTTGCCGACGGGGCCACGAATATAGTTTTCAGATGCTTTGCGCCCATGAAAGCATTGCTGCCAATGAATTCCAGAGAAGGCGGCAAATATATTTCCGTCAGGGACTCGCAATAGTAGAAAGAATCTGCCCCTATTGCCTTAAGGCCTTTGTTCAAGCGCACTTTCGAAAGCTCGAAGCATTCAGCGAAGGCTCCATCCCCGATGACCAGCGTCGCCGCAGGAAGAGCAATGCTCCGCAATTGCCAGCAGCCGAAAAAAGCATCCTCGCCAATCACCCTCAACGATTTTGGCAGGCGGATGCTTTTCATCCAGCCGCACTCTCTAAATGCAGCGGCTCCTATGTGAGTCACGCTCGATGGCAGGAAGATTTTGTCCAGGTAAGAAACTCTCTCATCTTCAGGGACACGCTCCCCTGCTCTCCGGTCCTCGGCCATGTAGTCCTGAAAAGCGAAAGCCTCATCGCAGATTACCTGCGTGCCTTCTTTTACATGAACGGTTCCAGGAAAGTTGTACGCCTCCAGAAGCTTCGTGCCATCGGCAGAATAATTACAGCAGTTCTCATCGTCCCACACGTCCGACTTCCTTTCCTTCTCGGAAGGCGCCGTGTTTAAAGAGAGCAATTGTTTCCAGTCGTCGGCCATAGCTTCAGAAATTTTTAAGGAAATCCAAATCTTTCTTCAGCATGATTTTCGGGTCCATCAGGGCCACTTTCTGGAACAGCTTATACTGGTTGACCTTTGACAGGTATACCTTGCTTTCGCGCTTCCCTTTACGCCACCATTTGTAGAAGCCGACAGGATCGTTCTCGAACGGAATTTTCGCCAATATGTCTGAATCGAAGCCAGGAAAATCAATGGTAACGTTCAGTCCCATGAACCTTCGGTAATATTCCTGGTCAGCCCTGCGGAGCTTGCTCATCAGAGGAGCATAAATCTCTATCTGATCCACCTGAAGGGTTTTGTCTTTCACGATCATCTTGTGTATGCGCACAGGGTCGTAATTCAGCCACGCACCCAGTTTGAGAGTCTTAGGACCCTCATCCGTCTGCAAAGTCAGCTCATCCATGGAAAGATACACCTTCTCTGGGTCGAGCGGATATTCGGAATGTGCTTCTGGCATTGCGTATAATTGGCTAAATCATGCAAAAGTACGCAATTTTTCAGAAGAAAACCAAATTTACTTGCTCAGATAAGCTTCTTTTACGACTTTCTGGCTCCTGTCTATGAAATCCGCAAGGGCTTTTCCTTTCAGCATTCCGTTGGAAAGGAGGGCAAGATCGGTAATTTGCCTCAGGACTTCATCCTTCCTTGCAAGGTCTTCCAGAGCCTCTTTGTGAGCAGCTTTCTTCTCGTCAGCAGCCTTTCTGGCATCCTCCGCAGCTTTTTTCTCTTCCTCGGTTGCGTCTTTCTTCACCTCCGGAATCTCGACATCCTTAGGGTCAAGGGCTGGCACCTCAGCTTTTTCCTTGTTCCAAAGCTGGGCGACGAGAGGGTTCTCCATATTCACCACGATATTGTAGGATGGTTTCGACTCTCCATAGAAATTGAGGCCTCCGCCAAGTGCGCTCATCTCTCTCCAGCGACGCATGAACTCGCTCTGCGTGATGAGGATAGGGGCAGCGTTCTCGCCTAGGTTGTCTGGCTGGACATAGTATTCATTTTCGTCAGGTAGCACAGCCTTGAACATGGTATTCAAGTCCTCCTTGTCTAAGTCTGCCATCTGAGGCTTCGGCTTGTCTTCCTTCACGATGAGGTTATCGGCAGAATCGGAGTCAACCCTTGCGAAACGGCTGTCCGGAATCTTCTGTTCCAGCATATTCACATAATGGGCATCCAACTCACAGTCCATCAGCAGCACGTCGTAGCCCTTGTTCTTGGCCGCCTCTATGTAGGAATATTGCTCATCCACGTTAGTGGCATAGAGATAAACCACCTTCTTGTCTTTGTCGGTCTGCTCCCCTTCTATCGCCTTGCGATAATCGTCGAATGCGAAATATTTCCCATCGGTGTTCTTGAAAAGGGCAAATTTGAGAGCCCTCTCGCAGAACTTCTCGTCGCTCAGCATTCCATATTCGATGAACAGCTTCAGGTTGTCCCATTTCTCTTCCCATGACTTGCGGTCGTTCTTGAATATCTCCTCAAGCCTGTCAGCCACCTTCTTAGTAATGTACGTGGAGATTTTCTTCACGTTCTCATCGTTCTGCAGGTAGCTTCTGGACACGTTCAGAGGAATGTCAGGGGAATCAATCACGCCGTGCAGAAGTGTCATGAAGTCCGGCACTATGTTGTCCACGTGGTCGGTCACGAACATCTGGTTGCAATAGAGCTGGATGTTATTCCTCTCGATGGCAACCCTGTCCTTGATTTTAGGGAAATAGAGGATTCCGGTCAGGTTGAAAGGATAATCCACGTTCAAATGAATATAGAACAGAGGTTCTTCCTTCATAGGATAAAGAGCCCTGTAGAACTTCATGTAGTCCTCTTCTTTCAGTTCTGATGGCTTGCGGATCCAAAGCGGTTCAACGTCATTGATGATGTTGTCCTTTTCGGTGTCCACATATTTCCCGTCTTTCCATTCCTGCTGCTTGCCATAGACGATCGGTACCGGCATGAATTTGCAATATTTCTTCAGCAGCTGCTCTATCTTGCCTTTCGTTCCATAATCCTTGGCTGAGTCGTCATCGAAATAAAGCGTAACGACAGTGCCCCTATCGGCCTTATCGCAAGGCTTCATTTCGTACTCAGGGTTGCCATCGCATGACCACATGACAGCCTTCGAGCCTTCTTTCCAAGAGAGGGTTTCGATGGTCACTTTCTTGGACACCATGAACGCAGAATAGAACCCGAGCCCGAAATGTCCGATGATATTCTGATCCTTATATTTCTCAAGGAATTCGCCTGCGGAAGAGAATGCAATCTGGTTGATGTATTTGTCAACCTCTTCCTCAGTCATTCCGATGCCGTCATCAATCACTTTAAGGGTTTTAGCAGCCTCATCCAGTTCAATCCTGACCTTCAGGTCTCCTGTTTCGCCTTTGAATTCCCCGCTAGAGGCAATCGCCTTCATCTTCTGCGTTGCATCTACGGCGTTTGCCACGATCTCTCGCAGGAATATCTCATGGTCTGAATACAGGAACTGCTTGATTACAGGGAATATATTCTCTGTAGTCACCCCGATGCGTCCCTTCTCTAGGGTTTCATTATTTTTCTTCTCTGCCATATCAAAATTTTTTTTGTCATTTCTGGCACCAGCCAGAACCTATGGCATCGAAGTCAAATTATGTTCCAGTCCGGAATATGCTGACAAATTGTCATTATTTGTACAGGAAACGCTTGATGGACATCTTCGGCGTCTTCTCGAATGGCTTGTCAACGATTTCCACCTTGGATATCTGGCTGTAATTCGGCAAGCGCTTGTTTACGGCAGACTGAATCCTCTGCGGGATATCCGAGATGTCCTCCAGCGTCAATCCATCTTTCTTCACGGCATCCTCATTAAGGTAGACCAGGGCAACAAGATGCGAAGACCGATCTACTACCAGCGACTCTGCGACATATTTCAGATTATCCAGTTCCGCCTCTACTTCTTCCGGGTAAACGTTCTGTCCATTTGCGGTTAGGATCATCGATTTTATGCGTCCCTTGATGAACAAGTTGCCTTGCTCATCGAACAGGCCCAGGTCACCCGTCCTCAGATAGCCATCGTCCGTGAAAGCGTTCTCGGAAGCCTCCGGATTCTTATAGTAGCCGATGCAGATATTGTCTCCTTTTGCCTGAATCTCGCCAACGATGTGCAGAGGATCATCAGAGTCGATTCTCACGGTAGCGCAGTCCACAGGCTTTCCGCAAGAACCGGCGACATATTTATCGCTCGACTCGTAGGCCAGCAGCGGCGTGGCTTCCGTCATCCCATAGCCTACCAGATAAGGCAATTTGATTCTCTTGAACCATTTCTCTATCTCTGGATTAACAGGCGCTCCTCCAAGAATGAACTCAATAACATTGCCGCCGAAAGCCTCTTCCAGGCCGGTGCAAATTTTCTTGAATATGATATTCCTTATGCCAGGAATGGCGCATAATACTTTCATCGAAGGCTTGTCCAGAACGGGCTTGATTTTCGCTTTGAATATCTTCTCCATCACCAGAGGGACTGTGATGAGCAAATAAGGCTTCACTCTGTGGAAGGCATCGATCAGAGTCGTAGGCGTAGGCGCCTTTGCAAGCCAATAAATAGCGGCGCCGTTGCAGAGAGGATAAATGAATTCTATCACAAGCCCGTACATGTGCGCCATAGGCAGCATCGAGACCATTTTGAAGGTATCATTCGCTGGTCTGTGCTTCTGGCTGAACTCTATGGTCGCAGAAAAGTTTCTGTACGTGAGCATGACGCCTTTCGGATTTCCCGTGGAACCTGAAGTGTAGCTGATGACCGCAAGGTCATCCAAATTGTCCGTAGGGTAGACAACATCTTCCGGATTGAAGCCATCTGGATGCCTTTCCTCCATTTCTTTATCGATCCGGGACCAGAATTCCTCAACGCCCGGGATATCGCAATATAATATTTTCAGGTCGTCCAGATTCACCACCAGCCTGATCTTTGGCAGATTCTCCCTGCGGAGCTGTTTCCATTTGTCGCCATTAACGAAAAGAGCCACGCTGTCAGAATGGTCTATCAGTCTCTCAACGCCGTCCGGGGTGAAGTCTGCAAGAAGAGGAACTACCACGGTTTCGTAGGTGTTGATGGCCAGATAGGACATTCCCCATCTTGCGCTGTTTTTCGCCCAGAGAGCAATGTGGTCGCCTTTCTTGAATCCCGCCTTCTCGAAGAGCAGATGAAACTTTTCGATAAGGGTGGCCATATGACCATAAGTGAACGACTCTCCATCCAGGGTGTTCAAAGCCGATTTATTCCAATAATTCCTCGTGGCATTCTGTAGCCTGGCTAAATAATGCTGCATATATTAAATCGTTAAATTCTTTTGTAATTTTGTCGCATGCAAAATTAAGGTTTTGGATTTAAAAACAAATCACATTTTGTGCTATATTTGCGAAAACATCATATATACCGCGAATGCGGCAAATAAGTGGCGGAATAATGAGGAAAAGACCAATCGTTGCCCTGATTTACGACTTTGACGGAACCCTATCTCCTGGAAACATGCAGGAATTCGGTTTCATCCAAGCCGTAGGAAAGACCCCTCAGGAATTCTGGAAAATGAGCGACGGGCTCGCTGCCGGACAAGACGCCAGCAATGTGCTTTCCTACATGAAAATGATGTATGACGAGGCGAAGAAAAACGGAATCACGCTGCGGAAAGAGAATTTCAAGCAATTCGGCCAGCATATTCAGTTGTTCAAAGGGGTGAAGGGATGGTTCAAGCTGATAAATGAATATGGCAATGCGCATGGAGTGCAGATCGAGCACTACATCAACTCCTCGGGACTCAAGGAAATCATCGAAGGCTCGCCTATCGCCGGGGAGTTCAAGCACATTTTCGCTTGCACATATTTATATAATGACAAAGGCGAAGCCGAGTGGCCTGGGATAGCGGTGGATTATACTGCCAAGACGCAATATATCTTCAAAATCAACAAAGGCATATTCTCGGCGCACGACAACACCAAGGTAAACGAGAGCATAGACGAGGACAAGAAACGCATCCCTTACCAGCAAATGATATATTTCGGGGACGGAGAGACTGACATCCCTTGCATGAAAATCGTGACCATGTTCGGTGGGCATTCCCTTGCCGTCTTCGATCCCGACAACCCTGTGAAAAAGCCTTTCGCTGACAAACTCAAGAGGCAGGGCCGCGTGAGCTTTGTCACCCCTGCCGTGTACACCAAGGACAGCCGCACCTACAGGGTAGTCTGCGCCATCATAGACAAAATCAAGGCAGACTGGGATCTGAAACAGCTCCAATAAACGTCATGTCCGAGCAACGCGATGCCGTTCTTCTTCCCGGGGAGGAACGGAAGCCAGAACATAGGGAACGGAATCATAGAATATTTCGTAAATTTGCGAAATATGAAATTTCACCTTGTATCGCCTTATAAGCCGGCTGGGGATCAGCCTGAAGCCATAAAAGGACTTACCGATGCCTTGAGCTCAGGCGTCAGCGACGTTACGCTGCTAGGAGTTACTGGCTCCGGGAAGACTTTCACCATGGCAAACACGATTCAGAATCTCCAGAGACCCGCCCTGGTGCTAAGCCATAACAAGACTCTTGCAGCGCAGCTCTACGGGGAATTCAAGTCTTTCTTCCCAGAGAATGCAGTGGAATATTTCGTATCGTATTACGACTACTATCAGCCGGAGGCGTATCTCCCGACAACGGACACTTACATTGAGAAAGACCTGAGCATCAACGACCAGATTGACAAGCTAAGGCTAAGCGCGGCTTCCGCCCTCATGTCGGGGCGCAGGGACGTAATCGTGGTCTCCAGCGTATCGTGCCTCTATGGCATCGGCAATCCGGAAGACTTCCATGCCCAGGCGATCCCGGTAAAGAAAGGCGAGCAGAGAAGCCTGACCAGATTGCTTTACAGCCTGGTGGATGCGAATTACAGCCGTACGGAGGTGGATTTCAAGAGGGGGACATTCCGGGTGCGAGGAGACACAATCGACGTGTTCCTTGGCGGATCTGACGAGGCTTTGAGAATAGAATTCTTCGGGGACGAAATCGATTCCTTGGCCATGATAGACCCTCTGACCGGCGCAACGATAGAGAAGCTGGAAGAGGCGACGATATTCCCTGCCACGAACTTCGTCACGACCCGCGAACGGAGCATCAAGGCAGTCAGCCAGATTCAGGACGACCTGAAAAAACAAATCGACTACTTCAACGAGATAGGTAAAGGACTTGAGGCCAAACGTCTTCAGCAGAGGGTGGAGAATGATCTGGAAATGATAAAGGAGATGGGGTATTGTTCCGGAATCGAGAACTATTCCAGGTACCTCGACGGCAGGAAACCCGGCCAGCGGCCTTTCTGCCTGATTGACTATTTCCCGGATGACTTCGTGACTTTCATCGACGAGAGCCACGTCACGATTCCCCAGATACGGGCCATGTACGGAGGAGACCATTCCCGCAAGTCCGTTCTGGTCGAATATGGATTCAGGCTGCCTGCGGCGGCGGATAACAGGCCTCTGACTTTCGATGAGTTCAATTCCATAACGGGACAAAAAGTCTATGTGAGCGCCACTCCATCGGATTACGAGCTGGAACGTTCCGGCGGGCTTGTAGTCGAGCAAGTCGTGCGGCCTACCGGGCTCTTGGACCCTCCGATAGAAGTGCGCCCGACTAAGAATCAGGTGGATGATCTCATGGAGGAAATCCGGAAGAGGTCAGAAAAAGACGAAAGGGTTCTGGTCACTACCCTGACGAAGCGCATGGCAGAAGAACTGACTGATTACCTGGACATGAACGGCGTCAGGGTGCGGTATATTCATTCAGACGTGGACACTTCCGAAAGGGTGGAAATCATCGAGGATTTCAAGAACGGGCTGTTCGATGTCCTGGTGGGCGTGAACCTGCTTAGGGAGGGCCTGGATATTCCTTCCGTGTCTCTTGTGGCCATTCTGGATGCGGACAAGGAAGGATTCCTCCGTTCCGGAAGGGCGTTGACTCAGACTGCAGGAAGGGCGGCCAGGAACGTGAACGGGCTGGTGATAATGTATGCCGACACAATCACCGACTCCATGGATGAAACTATAAGGGAAACCAACCGCCGCAGGACGAAACAAATTGAATATAATAAATTACATAATATTACCCCTACACAGGTGGCCGTTAAAAGGAATATCCTGGCTTCCGAGCTCTATGGAGAGGCGGAGAAGCCGGTCAATCCTAGAATCAAGAACGGGCCTAGCGGCAGGGTCAGCGCCGCCGACTCCGTCTCCCATCCCGAATATATTCCTAATCCTTCTGACCTTGGGAGAGGCACGGTTTCCGTTGGCCTGGGACACGATTCCAAGAGAGACAACGACACAGCTTACGTCGATGGATTCGTGGCTGCGGACCTAGCAGCCGTGCTTCAGGATCCCGTCATACGATCGATGTCAAGGGAACAGGTTCAGAAAACCATCGAGGAGGACAAGCGGCGCATGGAGAAATCAGCGGCCGACCTGGATTTCTCGCAGGCTGCCAAGTACAGGGATGAAATGTGGGCTCTCCAGGAATATCTCAAAGTCTGGAAAGACAAATAATAATCATTAACATATTCATGAATCAAATGAAACGAATAATCATTTTTTTAGCCGTGGCTCTGGGAATCTCCTCCCTCGCAAATGCGCAGAGCCCCGAATTCTTCAAGCCTTACAAGCAAACCGGCCTTCGCCTGCCTTCCGTTCCGCTAGTGAATAACGATCCTTATTTCACTATCTGGTCGCCATTCGACAAGCTGACCGACGGAGGCACCGTCCACTGGACCGGGAACAGCAAATCTCTCACCGGCCTGCTCAGGGTTGACGGGACTACTTACAGATTCATGGGCAAGCAGCCTTCGAACGGCGCCTTAAAGACAGCGGCACAGAAAAGCGTGGACGTGCTTGCGACCAACACCTATTACACCTTTGCATGCGGGCCTGTCGAATTAGACCTTGTTTTCACAGCCCCGATGCTCATTGACGACCTGAACATGCTCTCAACCCCGGTCAACTATTTCTCGTATCAGGTCCGTTCCACCGATGGCGCAAAGCATGACGTGCAATTATATTACGAAGCCTCTTCGGAAATCGCAGTGAACAAGGCTGAGCAGCCTACCATCACCACGCTGATGACCCTCAAGGGCGTGACTTATGCCAAAACAGGCACTATCGAGCAGCCCATCCTCGACAAGAAGGGCGACCACCTGTGCATAGACTGGGGATATTTCTATCTTCCGGCAATCAACGGCACGGTCACTATCGGTAAGCCTGCCGACTTGCAGAATGCCTTCGCAGCCACGGGAAAAGCCGAGTCCGAAGAGAATGAGATAATATGCAGGAAGGCAGAGGACATGCCTGCTCTCGCTCTGGTTCATGACTTCGGCAGCGTGTCGCAGGCCTCCTCATTCGCGATGGTAGGATACGATGAAATCCAGGACATCGAGTACATGTTCGAACGCTACAAGGCATATTGGGCTTGCAACAAGAGAGACATCTTCATAAGAACCATATTCGATGCGTTTAAGGATATGCAGAAGAAATATTCATCAATCATGCTGAAATGCCGCGCCATGGATAAAAGAATATACGACGACGGCCTCGAAGCGGGAGATAAGAAATATGCGGAAATCCTGTCCGGGACCTATCGCCACGTAATCGGGGCGCACAAGCTGTTCGTCGACAAGAATGGCCAGCTGCTGTTCTTCTCGAAGGAAAATGATTCGAACGGCTGCGTGAACACCGTGGACCTAACCTATCCTTCAGCCCCGTTGTTCCTGGCCTACAACCCGGAACTGCAGAAAGGAATGATGAGAAGCATATTCGAATACAGCCGTTCAGGCCGCTGGACACGTCCTTTCGCCGCACATGACCTGGGGACATACCCTAAAGCGAACGGGCAGGTATACGGCGGAGACGGGATGCCGTTGGAAGAGGCTGGGAATATGCTTACTCTGGCAGCTGAAATCTGCCGCCTGGACGGGAAAACTTCCTTCGTCGATGAATACTGGGACATTTTAACTACTTGGACTGATTACCTCGTAGAAAACGGCCAGGACCCTGCCAACCAGCTCTGCACCGACGATTTCGCTGGGCACTGGGCTCACAACGCCAATCTTTCCGCCAAAGCTATAATGGGAATAGCCGGGTATGCGCTCATGGCAAAGCAGAGAGGCGACGATGCGACATATTCAAAATACATGGACACAGCGAAGAAGATGGCCGTGAAATGGGAGGAAACCGACAGGGACGGCGACCATTACCGCCTGGCATTCGACCAGCCGGACACCTGGAGCCAGAAGTACAACATGGTCTGGGACAAGCTCTGGGGCATAAACATCTTCCCTGCCGGCACAATCGACAAGGAAATCGCATACTACCTCACTAAGCAGAACCGCTACGGGCTGCCGCTGGACATCAGGAAAGACTACACTAAGAACGACTGGATAATGTGGACTGCCTCGATGGCAAAGGACAAAGAGACATTCCTGAAGTTCGTACACCCGGTATGGGACTACATCAATGAGACGGAAAGCCGCGTTCCGGTAAGCGACTGGTACGACACCAAGACCGGCAAATACGAACACTTCATAATGCGTTCAGTGGTAGGTGGCTTCTGGATGAAAGTCCTGATGGACAAGGAAACATCCAAGAACTAGACTCTCGAAACTTTCATCACGTGCTTCAGATTCTTAATCTGAGACACGACCTTATCGAGCTCCATATTAGACGGGACGGAAATCCTGAGTTCAATCTCATAGGTTCCGTTCCGTCTGTTTTCATTCACGTTGAAGGCCCTCAGCGATGCCTTGAAGTTATTGACGACATCGGTTATGCGACCGAGAATCGCAGCCTCAAAGGCGGCGGTAATCTTCAAAGTCACCTGGAAGCTGCCTCCGGAAGGGGTTTCTGCCCATTTAACCTTCTGGATGCGATATGGGTAGTTCTCTATGAGCCTGGACGCATTCGGGCAGGATATTCGATGAATGGTTATTCCTCTGTTTGTCGTGACAAAGCCGAAGACATCGTCTCCGAACACCGGATGGCAGCATTTTGCCATTTTGTAGTCCAGGCCCTTGAGGTCTCGGGCATTTATGACCAGAATATCGTCAGATGAAGAGTTCCCGCTCCACGAAGCATTCTGTTCCGTTTTTCCCGCACTTTGAGCCTTGGCAGCCTCGGATGCCTCTTCCTCCATCTGGGGGTGTTCCAGTATGAATGTCTTTATGTCGTTGACATCTATCTGACCATCATTCACGGCAGCATAAAATGCGTTCTGCGTCGATAGCCGCAGTTTCTTCAGTAGCTCGGCAATATATTCATCAGGCAGCTCAAGCTTCCAATTCTTCAGCCTTCTGCTGACAAGCTCCTTGCCCTGAGCAGCTTTCTTATATTCCTCTTCATTCAATTCCTGGCGAATCTTGCTCCTCGCCTTCGAAGTCACGACATAGCTCAGCCAATCAGCGGAAGGCCTCTGGTTCTTGCCAGTCTGAATCTCTACTACGTCTCCGGTACTAAGTTTTTCCCTGATGGAGACGCCCTTGCCATTGATTTTACCGCCAGTGCACTTAACTCCAAGGCCAGAATGGATGTTGAAGGCGAAATCCAGCACCGTAGAACCAGCCGGCAGAATCCTTAGCTCGCCAGTCGGGGTGAAAACGAATATCTCGCGTGAAGGCGGCTGAGGAAGCTCGTCGGGCTTTATTTCTTGAGGATGCTCCAGAGTGTACCTGACAGATGTCAGCCATTTATCCAAATGAGCCTCGTGCTTGATGCCTTTGTAAGACCAATGAGAAGCCTGACCGTTCTCCGCCTCGTCATCCATTCGCTTAGTCCTGATCTGCACCTCCATGTAAGCCCCTTCCTTATTTTTCACAGTAATATGAAGCGACTCGTAACCATTTGGCTTTGGCGTAGTTATCCAGTCACGCAGACGATTTGTGTCTGGCTCGTATTCTTCAGTCACGTAAGAATACACTTTCCAGCAGAGATCTTTCTCGGTCGCTGAGTCATGGCTGCAGTCTATGATGAACCTGATGGCAAAAACGTCATACACTCCCTCGAATGGCACATTCTGCTTCTGCATCTTCCTCCAGATTGAATATGCAGCCTTCGTCCTGACTTTCAGCTTGTACTTTATTCCGGCATCAGAGAGCTTCTTTTTCAGCGGCTCGATGAATTCCGCAGTCAGGCGCTCCCGATCCGGCTCGGTGGCCTTCAGCTTATTCGTGATGGCGCGATATTCTTCGGGCTCGGCATAGCGGAAATAGATGTCCTCCATCTCGCTTTTGATGTTGTACAAGCCCAGCTGATGAGCCAGAGGAATATATAGCATGAGGGTTTCAAGAATCTTCCTTTGCCTGGAAGAAGCAGAAAACATGGAAATATTCCTCATAACCTCCAATCTGTCGGCTATTTTCAGCACAGTTACTCTGGGATCCGTGGAATATTGCACTATGAGTCTCTTGTAGCTTTCAGCCTCCAAGCGAGTGTCCTTGGGCTTGATAGTCGAAATCTTGTTCAGTCCGTCCACCATAGCATAGACATCCTCTGGGAACCCGCCGAGCTTCAGGCCTTCGTACTCCCCTTTCCGTAAGTCTATCGCAGGATGCTTTCGGGTAGCCTCATGAAGGAAAACAGCCGCTGCACAGTCCGCAGTGAGACCGATTTCGTCCGTCGCGATGAGCGCAACGTTCATCGGATGCTCTATGAACGGCCTGCCATTGTCGCGCACCTCGTTTTCTAGCACCTTCGCAGCAATGTCATAAGCCCTCTGCACAAGAGCCTTTCCATTTTCGTCAAACTGCGGGAAATGCTGAACAATACTAGCCATCTCTTAGTCATTTTTTCAAGACTAAAATACAATAAATAAAGCAAAATTCCGAATATTCGCCTGGCCGCAGGGAAAAGCATGGGGGCAAAACCTGTTCCAAGAAGATCGCGCCGCCGGAAAAGCATCACGGCAACGGATCCTGCAAAGGCCGCAGGAAGGCATCACGGCAACGCACTCCACCAACGCCCGCCAGAAAGGTATTACGGTAACGCACTCCAGAAACACCTGCCAACAAGGCACTCCGCTAACGCCCGCCGGAAACACCTGCCGACAAGGCACTCC
>ONBM01000068.1 GCA_900316045.1 uncultured Bacteroidales bacterium
CAAAGCCAGTCCGTTGGCATGCATCCTGGCGACACTACTTTGCATAATGATATGCTTGTCATAAAAGAACTTATGTGTAGCTTCTCATAAATTCTTCAAGTGGTTGAAGCAGCATCTCAAGATAAAAAAGTTCTGGGGTGAATCCGAGAAAGCCGTGAGGATCCAGATTTACTCTGCGATAACTGCTTACTGTATGATGGCAATCGTGCAGAAGAAGATGAAGATTGACAGGCCAATCTATGAGATGCTCCAGCTCGCAAGTGTCTCACTTACAGAGACTACGCCACTCAACAAACTCTTTGGAAAACCTAACTACAATATTGTCAATGAACTTGGTGGTTCTACCGAACCGACTTTGTTTGATTGTTAAACTTTATATAAACCGTCCGGAACTTTTACCGGACACACATGTAAAATTAACTAAAATAAACTATGCTGGCTTTTGTGCATTGGAATATTAATCCGGTATTGGTACATATCGGAAGTTTCGGATTAAGGTACTACAGTCTATGCTGGGTGCTGGGCTTCATATTCGGCTACCTGCTGGTCAGGAAGATATTCATAAAAGAAAAGCTTGGAGGGGAGCAGGTAGAGGCTCTTTTCATCTACGTCCTCCTAGGTGCATTGATTGGGGCTAGGCTCGGGCACTGCCTATTCTATGACTGGAAATATTTCTCCAATCATATTCTTGAATTATTCATTCCGGTCTCATTCACTCCCTCAGGTGTTAAATTCACTGGGTATGCAGGTCTGGCGAGTCATGGTGGGGCTATCGGAGTCATACTGGCCGTCCTCCTCTATAACAGGAAATATCATATTCCCATACTCTCCATTCTTGATAAATTAGATTTCGCGACCCCTGTGCTCGGGGCTCTCATCAGAATCGGAAACTTTTTCAATTCGGAAATCATCGGGGCTCCGACGAATGTCAGCTGGGCAGTAATTTTCGATAGAGTAGATACACTACCGAGGCATCCGGCGCAACTGTACGAGGCATTAGCTTACATCTTGACTTTTTTGGTGCTCTGTTTTGCCTATCGATACAAGTACAAGCATGGAATCAGGGACGGCCTTATTTTCGGTCTATGCATTACGCTGATTTTCGTCGCAAGATTCTTCATCGAATACTGCAAGGAGGTTCAGGAGCCGTTCGAGATTGGTCTCAGGGAGTCCATAGGCATGGACATGGGACAGCTGCTCAGCATTCCCTTCATACTCGCTGGTATATTCTATTCAATTCGAAGTCTTGTAACAAATTGAGTGAAGAAACTATCATTGGTAGATTCGTTTTTCAAATGCTTCCTGATTATTTCTCCTTGAAGCAGAAGAGTGGCATGTAGAATACAAGGGCGATGAGGGAGAAGAAGAGGCCGCTTATGGTGCCGACTGCGAATGGGAACCAGAAGACCTCGGAAGGACCGTCGAACAGGAACGGCACGAGGCCCAGCACCGTAGAGATTATCGTGAGCATTATAGGATGGATCTTATGGTTGAAAGATTTCACGTAGTCGTTCGTCTTCGTGCCTTCAAGTTTCCTCCCTTGAGCGATGCGAGCCTTGCGCCTCCCGATATATTCATTCACAAGGTATATTCCAGCATTCACGACTATCCCCGAAAGCATCACCAGGGCGGCGAATCCCCCTTGGTCGAAAGTGAAGTCGGTGAAACCGAATGTCAGGAAAACCCCGATGAAGGAGATGGGGATCATCAGAATAACGGCGAACGGCATCCGCAGCGACTCGAATATCATGCTGCATATCACATAGATGATGGCAATGACCAGCAGGATGAGCAATGAATATATTTTCTTGTCCGGAGACCTGAAGCGGAAATCGGAGGAGGATAACTTGTAACCTACGGGCAGCACTTCCGAGTTCCACCTGTCGATGGTCTTGTCCTGAAATGCCTTGGACAACTGAAAAGCGCCAATGAAATCGAAACCCACGGTGATTGAATAAGACTGATCCTCCCTCTGGATGTCCAGACCGGTGCGTTTCTTCTGAATCTTGCCGAATTCGGACAGTTTCACGCTCTTGCCGTTAACGTCCAAGCCAACATTGTTCAGGTGCCACAGGTCGAACGCCGTCAAGTCTGCCGACCTGAGTTCCACCGGCGTGTAGCCGCCATTGTGCATCAGAGCCCCGATAGTCCTGTCATAAAGTCTGGTCTGGAGAGAATTGAAATAATGGTATGGATTGATCCCGCGCACAGCCAGGGCTGAGAAGTCGAAATTCATGTTCATCTCGTTACCTGCAAGGGTGTAATATCCTGCCATCATATCTGGCTTGGAAACGCGCTTGTTCTTCGAGATGTCATCGATGAGTGCTTCCGCATATTCATAAAGCTTGTCGTAATCGTACCCCTTCAAAATGAGTCTGTTGCTCCTGTAGTCCGAGACAACGTTGTTGTTGAAGTTGTTGTCATCCACCCCGTAGACCCTCCAGTTTGCCCCACCGAAGTTTATCGCCGATTCCGTGACGAGAGCTTTCAGTTGCGAGGGGAAAAACGTCTTCTCATATTCGGGTTTGAAGGTTATCTGTATCCTGGCGCTCTCGCTGGAGTAGATGCTGGTCATGAAAGTCTCGATCTCGTCGAATTGGCTCAGGTAATTCTCCATGCTCCGGACTACGTCGTTCAGTTGCTCGATAGTGCAGCCATCAGGCATCCCTGCCTCTACGTACAACTGTTTCCTCTCGGGAGTGCGGTAGAAATTGCTCCTGCCCAAAGCCCTGTCGAAAAGAGCGAAAGAAGTGCCCGCAATCTTGTCTATCTTCGACTTGTTCTCCGAATATGGCTTCCAGGACATGACTTTGTCGTAGAAATTCTGAAAAGCTGTCCTGCTCTCTTCGGGAACACCCTTCCCCAGCTGGTCAGGCAGGAGGCAGAGCGGAATTCCGAAGCCAATTATGAATATGACTGTGGGCAGCCATTTGTGTCTCTGACCAAAGCCGATGTATCTTGAATATGCCCTGTTGAAGCGGATTGTCATGCGGCTCCGCCTTGCCTTGGCGACGGTTCGGGAGCGACGAATCGGGAACCTGTCCAGCAGAGAAGGAACGAAAGCATATGACGTGACAAGTGCGACGCTGAGGTTTATGATTATGACTTTAGAAAAATCGTCAAGATTCTTCCTGTCAGCCTCCGGCAAAAGATAAACCACGCACAGGGCGGCGATGGTCGTGGCTGTTGCGCCGAACAGGGCGGGAAAGACCTTCCTGTCATGATAGTAGGAGTAATGGTCGCACATCACGATCGTGGAGTCAATGATTATGCCCAGCGACACGGTGATGCCTGCCAGAGAATAAATGTGGATGCCTAGCCCCGCCAGCTTGTAAATCACTATGGCAGTGAATATGTTTACGAGGAGGGTAGTGAATATTATCGCAAGGTACTTGAATGACCGATAAACCGCCAGCACGAAGAGCAGGAGAATCAGTATGCAGAGGATCGTCCTGAATACGATTTTTTTCAGTTCGCCTGCCATATATTCAGAAGAATCGTAGCTTACCTTCGCGGAGATTTCTTCCGGAAAGGACTCCTGAAGCTGCGCCATCTTCTTCTTCACGCTGCTTGCGACCGTGAGCAGATTCGCCTGGGGCGACGCACCTATGTCCATCGTGATGGTGTTCAGCCCGTTCACCCGGAAATACGATCTGGGCACAGCCTCTTTGTACCGGAAAGTTGCTATGTCCGACAAACGAACCAGCCTGCCGTCGGAATTTTTCACGGGCATCTCGTTCATGCTCTCGATCGAGCTTTCCCTGTCGTAGGCGCTGCCTCTCAGTTTCAGCGTCATAATCCCTTCCTCCGTGTCCGTCAGCCCTAGGACCTGTTCTGCATAAAAGGAGCGAAACGCACTTGCTATGTCATCTGCGCTTATCCCGCAGGCTGTGGCCTTCACTGGATCGAACAGGATTTCGATTTCGTAGGATGTAACTCCGTTAAGGCTCACGTCCTCCACCCCCTCGATCTTGGCCAGTTTGCCTGTCACATGACTGGAAACGTATTTGTCTATTTCGTAGGAGGGCAGGGGACTGATGAAAGTATACACCAGGTCCGTTCTTGAGGCCGCACCTCTGATGTCTAGCGATATGGAAGGATAACTCACTCCCTTCGGAAGCGAAGAATACATATTCCTGATTCTGGAAGCCACCTCGAAGCGAACCGGCTGCATGTCGGTATTTTTCCTGAACGTGAGATTCACCCTGCCGCCTCCAGCCGTGGAAGTGGATGTGACCTTGGTGCAATTCCGCATACCGGACAGGGCTCCCTCCAGCTTGGACGTGGCTTCGTACTCGACAATCCTTTCGGAAACCCCAGGCCATTTGAAGCTGACGCTAAGGTTACGCTCAGATGTCCCCGGAGCGTAGCTAACGTCCAGAGTCGGAATGATGACCATGCCAACGAATGACATCGTCACCATTATGAGCATCACGGTGAATGCCGGAATGCCGCTATTTCTTCTTCTTCCGGTAGACATCATAATAAACGACAGGGACCAGGAACAGGCTGACGAGCGTGCCGATGGTCATGCCTGCGATGATCACCAGCGCCATCGGAAATTGCAGATCATCACCCATGCTGCCCCTGGTAAGGAACGGGCAGACTGACAGGATGGTCGTGAGAGAGGTCATCACTATGGCCTTCAGCCTGCGATGTCCTGCCTCGTAGATGGAATGTTCCAGTGCCATCCCGTCTTTCCGCAGTTTGTTGATGGTGTCGATTTTCAGGATGGAGTCGTTGATGACGATGCCGCAGACTACCACGAGTCCTATCATGGACATCAGGTTTATAGACACGCCGCAAATCCATAGCACGAGGAGCGAAAAGAATATGTCTATGATGATCTCGGACAAGATGATGAACGGCTGCATCAAAGACTCGAACTGGGAAGCGAGAATCAGGTAGAGAAGAATCACGGCGATGAACAGGACGAGCGCCAGTTCTTCCACCATTTTTTTGTTCGAGAAATATGCTCCCGAATAGCTTGCTTCAAAGTCTCCGTTGCGCCTCACCACATCGCTGATTCCCTGCATGGTTTCTTTCGCATTCTTGCCCTCAAGTTCAAGTTTCAGGGGATAATATACGCCTTCCGCACCACAGACGATGCTCTTCAACCCCTGTTCCCAGGTTTGCTGCATGAGGGCGGAAACCGGGATTTCCTTATCTCCAGCCTTTATGAAATTTCCTTCGATTATCGCCTTTATGCCTCTTCTGTCAACGCCCATTACGACAGGAAGGCTTCTGTTCCCCTGAACGATGGTGAATAGTTCGTTCTCGTTCAGGCAATTCTTCAGAGCGACCAGCAGGGAATTTAATGTAACTCCGTATAACGCCATTTTCTCAGGATCAGCGACATAGAGGATATTCCGTTTAAGGTTTGGTTCTGGTATTTCCAAATCAGGCTCTGCAACCCTGATTTCAGCCAGCAGCCTCTCAAGACGCCCTATTTCCACCCAAGGAACCGACACTGGCCTAAGCCTTGCGACCAGCTCTGGTTCGACCTCGGAGAACACCATGTCAAATATATTCCCTGAAGATTCGAATGAAAATGCTGCGTCAGGCCATCTGGAAGCCAGCTCGGAAGCTATTCTATCCTTCATCTTCCCAAGTGTCCGCGCATCCTTGCACTTGAGGTACATCGTAGCGCCGGAAACATCGTTCTCGGAGTCATGCGAGAGGATGAACTGCTGCATGCCGACCATGGACGTGACCTGCTCAGCCAAATCGCTCACGGCGCCCTCCAGTGCAGCCACCCTTTCCGTGTTCTGCTCCAGAGAAAGAGGTGCATTCCAATCCACCCTCACCAGAGTGTCTGAATATGAAATTTCAGGAAGTTTTGTTCTCTCCATGAATGCGAAGCATAGGAATATTCCAACGACAGAAAATCCGAATATCGCCCATCCTGCCCACCTGTGCCTGAACAGCCATGTGAGGATATTCTCGTATAACTTCATGAAGCCATGGAGCGAGAAGCGCGACAGTAAAGGATTTGGCTTGAAGGCAGGCAGCTTCTTGTACCATGTCCAGTAATACACCGGCATCACGATGATCGTCACCAGGTAAGCGGTAAGCAGGATTATCGTCACGGACATGGCCTCGTCATAGAACATGGCACCAGCGATCCCGCTCACGAAAATCAGCGGGATGAACACTGCGCATGTCGTCAGCACCGAACTCAGCATCGGCCCCCTAACCTCGGCGGTGCCGCTCAGCACGGCAGTCCGCAAATCATCTCCGCGCTGCCATCTGGCTGTGATGTTGTCAGTCAGCACTATGGTGTTGTCCACTATCATGCCCACGCCCAAAATGAGTCCGGAAAGGGAAATGATGTTGATCGTCATTCCCATGACGTGAAAGACAAGCATGGAGAAAATGAGAGCCGTAGGAATAGTCAGCGCCACGAGGGCAGGGGAGCGGAAGTCCTGCATGAAAAGGAATATGATGACGCATGCCAGGATGATTCCGACGATGATGTTCTGCAGCAAATTGTTTATTGAATATTCCAGAAGTTCTGTCTGGTCCCTCGTGACCTTGAAGTCGATCTGCGGATAATCCTTTTCCAGTTGCTCGGAAAGCTCGCTCATCTTGGATTTCAGGGAGGACATCTTGGCATCGCTCTGCTTGATCACGGCCAGCGATATTGCGTCCTTGCCGTCCGACCTAACCAGTCCGGAGCGCTTGGCAGGATGCTCTATGACCTGGGACAGATCCCTCACTTTGAATATCCTGTCGTGGCAATTCAGGCTGATGTTCTCGATGTCCGTCTTAGTGGAAGCGATGGACTGGAACTTCACGTTGTACCTGTATTCGCCATCTCTTATAGCGAGGCTTCCCAGTCTTACGTCTGCTGCATGGATTGCAGACTCGAATTCCGCCAGGCTCATGCCAGCCTCCCGCAATGCCGCTTCGTCGGGAATTATGAGCAGTTCCGGCTCCACGCACCCGCTCACGTCCACCATGGCGACTTCCGGAAGCTGCTCGATGCGCTTCGAGATGACTTCGGAAGCGAATGTGCTCAGCTGCGAGAATGCATCGGAGACAGGATACAATTCAGTATCCTTGTCCGGAGGAATCGTGCCTTGGTTTTTAAGAGTCAGATTCACGTAGAAGGCAGGGATGTCCGAAGCACTTGACTTGTAGACTTTCGGTCTCTCGACATCACCGAGGGCCGACATTGAGCGGTCTATCTTCTCATTCACCTCAATGAATGCATAGTCCATGTCGGAACCTACGGTAAAACTGAGCGAGATGATTCCCAAGCCGTCCTTTGCTTCGCTTTTGAACTCGTCAAGATTGCTTATCTGCATCAGATTCTGCCTGAGAGGACGCAGGACGGCCTCGTCAATCTCCTTAGAAGACATGTCCGGTGCGCTCACCTGTACAGTAATGTTTGGAACATCAATTTCGGGAATCAGCGACACAGGCAGCTGACGAATAGACACGATGCCCAGGACCATGATGACCAGCAGCCCCATGGTTACGGTGATCGGCCTGTCTATCAGAGTTTTCAGCATCGGTTTACTGCTTGAGTGTCACTTCCGAACCATCGGCCAGATTCAAGTTTCCAGAAATGATGACGGTGTCGCCGGCCTCGAGAATTGCGCCCCTGTCGGCGTTGGCTGTCACCGCATGGCTGTCTGAATTGGAATCAAGGATGTTCACGTAAGTCCATCCGGCACGTCCGGAACTGTATTTGAACAGGACGTATTGATTGTCTCTTATCACTACCGCACTCTTTGGCACGACCAGCATCCCAGGGATTGACCTTTGAACGCTCACTTTCACGTTCATTCCATCGATCAGCCTGCCGGGATTGGATATCATGGCAGTAACCATCACCTGCCCGTTCTTATCCACTGCAGGATTGACGTTGGTCACGGTGCCTTTGACCAAAACGCTCTCCTGAGCGTAAGGCACCACCAGAACCTGAAGCCCTTTCTCGACAAAAGGGTATTCGGACTCCAGGACTGGGAACCTTACGTTGAAACGGCTGTCGTCTATGATTCTGCAGGCAGGCTCCGTAGGCGTCTGAGAGTTGGCTTTGATATTCATGTAGGCTATTCTCCCAGAGACGGGAGCTCTCAGAGAGCATCCTGCCATGTCATTCTTAGCCCTTTCCAGGCTGTTCTTCGCAGCGTCATAGCCAGAACGCAGCTTAGCGATTGCAAGCATGTCCTTTGACACGGCGGACGTGTCCCGTCCTTTGTAACCGTAACCGGCTAGCTCGTTATACAAGTCCAGCTCTGCTTTTCGGAATGTTATTTGAGCAGATTCCAGAGCCAGTTTCTTGTCATCTGAGACCAGCGTGGCGATGATGTCCCCCTTGCTGACATGCTGCCCTTCGGAGAATCTCACGGATTCCACTATTCCTGAGGCAGGGAAGACTAGAGTGGCTCCAGACAGTGCCTCCAGCTTTCCGTTGGAGATGAGCTGATGGTTAAAGTCTGTCTTTTCTAGGACAATGACATCCACTGAATTCACCTGCTGGCTGTATTCCAGCTTGCTTTCTTCTTTTTTGCCCCCAACTTTTCCGCCACTGCATGATACGATAGCTAAAGCCGTGACAATCAATAATATATTAATATATTCCCTCATATCCTATTTTAGCAGTTCGTCGTGATCCACATCTATGTCCTTGCCGCCTATGAAATCGTAAAGAGTCAGCTGCCTAAGGGTGAAATAAAGCCTCCAGAACGTGCTGAAATCCGTCACGTACTTGTCCATGGCGGTGTCATATTCATTTTGGGCAGTGTTCAGCTCCAGCACGGATGCGTTGCCGTTCCTGAATTTTTCCATCATAAGCGAATATCTTTCCTCGGCAATTTCAGATGCCTTTTTAGAGACGTTGCACTGCTGCCTTTGGTTGTTGAACTGGCTCACGTTCTTGAATATCCTAGACTTGTAGTCGCTCTCGCTCTGCTGCACCTGTGCCTTGATTGCATCCGCCCTTGCCTCAGCCCGTTTCACCCGTCCCGTCCCAAGCCCCCAGTCGAAGATTGGCACATTGAACGAAACCCCGAACACTTCCTGGTCAGCAAGATTACGATAGGCATTCGAGAAGGAATCTCCGGAATTCGACGCTCCGAACTTCGCTGAAATTGACACCGATGGGCTTCTACGAGCCTTCGCCTGTGCGATTTCAGACTCAGCATTGAGTATCCTTATCTGATTCTCCAGATTGAAGGAAGAGTTTTCCAAGGCCTTGTCCAGCACCATTTCATAGTCCATCCAAATCTCAGGCAAGGCATTTTCGAACACGGGCTCGATCTCCCGTTTCTCATCGAATCCCAAAAGCGAATTCAGAACCATCTGCGCCTCCTTCACCGCTACGGCGGCTTCATTGATTGCCATGCTGTCATTCAGGTTTCGCAACTCCAGCTGAAGATATTCATCCCTTGTGACCGTACCGAGCTTTGTCCTCTCCTCGGCAACAGAGAGCATTTGTTTCGTGTTATTATAGTTAGCGACCGACCTGTCATATTCCCTTTGAGCAAGCAGGAGGCTGAAGAAATATTGAGCGGCGTTTATCGTTATGCTCTCCATCGACTCAATGTAGACCCTTTTCGCCTGCTCATATTCCTTAGGCGAGATTTTCTTCGCCCACCTGAACTCATTGTACGAGAAGAGCGGTTGAGTGTATGATACGTAGACCGGCTGAGAATACCACGATGTGCTTCTGTTATTGCCATACAGGTCCGTCCGGGATAGGGAAGAGTACAGGCTCACGGTTCCTCCGGTGAACGTCACGTTCTGCCTTATGTAAAGCCCGACGTCGTTCGTCAGGTTGTAGACGCTAACGTAATGCAGGTCTCCAGTGTCGTAGTCCTGCAGTTGGGCAAGAGTCCTGTTGAACTGTCCCACGTTGCCGTAGAGGTTCAGGGATGGCAGCCTGTCGGCCAAGTACGTCCTGTACGACCAGTAACTGGACACGAAGTTCGACCTGGCAGCGACAGCCTCCGCCGATCGCTCACGTGCCGTCGCGATTGCTTCCTCAAGAGTCATCTGCTGAGCCATGACATTGGTTCCCAACAGTGCGAAAACCATGATCACAAGGGCATATTTCTTCCAACGGAGCATATTAGTGATTCATTATTGCGAATATAGTAAATT
>ONBM01000070.1 GCA_900316045.1 uncultured Bacteroidales bacterium
ATATGTTGTTTATGACGACCATTTTTCCGAAGATACCATCCCGAGGCATTCAAACGATATTTTTTTATAGTCCCATTGACTGGGAAAGTTTTATTTAATAGAAATTTATGTTTTTGTCATAAGTTTCTGTTTGCTTGAGCTATCTTGCCGGAAAAATGAAGGACATGGAGAATATCGAAGGAAGATGCAAAGACCGTAAGAAACAGGCAAGGGAAAAAAGGATGCTGCAGAGGTATGCTGACGTAATCAGTGACACGGTGTTCAAGCGGCTTTTCGGGGATGAAAAGTTTCCCGACTTGCTGCTTTATCTGCTCCGTCATCTCATCCCGGAGCGAAAGATAAGTTCGATTGTCTACACGTCGCAGGAACACCAAAGCGCTATTCCGGAAGGCCATGGCATTCGCATCGACGTGGAATGTTATGAGTCGGAGACTGGGGCTAGGTTTGCAGTGGAGATGCAGGCGCTAAGGACGGAGCATTTCCACGACAGGCTCCTTTTGTATTCTACGTATATCATTCAGGAGCAGCACGATGTCGGGGTCGGTATTTCCCTGGAAGAAATTAGAAACCGTGAAAAGGATGAGAAATATTCCTATGCTCCATCGTATGTCATAGCACTAATGAATTATGATGACAACAAGGGTTCTGCTGAGATTAAGCATGAGTATGCTATCACTGATCTGGGAGACAGGCATCTGATGACAGACAAGATAAAGTATATCACATTGGAGCTTCCGAAGTACCATGAGCCGATTGACTCACCTGCTGCGACAGTGCTAGATAAGTTCTGTTATGCCTTGCACAACATGACCACTTTCGAAAGAAGGCCGAAGTACCTGGAAGGAAAGTTTTTCGAGATGTTGTTTGAACGGGCGGAAATTGCTAAATTTACGCCTCAGGAAGTAATGAAATACGAGAGAGATATGCTGACACAATGGGATATAGATGATCTGCGGGAGACCGTGCGTCACGAGGCACGTGCAGAGGGTCTTGCCGAGGGACGAGCCGAAGGACGAGCCGAGGGACGAGCCGAAGGACGAGCCGAGGGACGAGCCGAAGGACTCTTGAAAGGAATCGATAGAGGAAGGTCAGAAAGCCTGGCAATGGTTGCGCAGAATCTGCTGAAATCCGGCATGAAACCGGAGGACGTAGCACATAATACAACGCTCAGCGTTGAGAAAATTCTTGAAATTCAGAGAAATCTTTAGTGTCAATTCTTATTCCTGGTTACTGAATGCCATGCATTTAAAATTAATAGCCGTCGTAGGGCTTTTATCGCTGTTGCCAACTCTGCATGAACAAGACAATGTTTCTTCCCTGAAGTACAACAACGGACAAATAGTAGATCTTGGGGCAGGTCTGTGGGGGAATCCTATCCCGTATGACTATGATTGCGATGGGCTTTATGACATATTCATGACATGAGTTGACACGCCATATCGCGGGACGTATTATTTTCACAACATTGGTACCCTCAAGAGGCCGTTTTTTGACGTGCCGGTGAAAGTCTCGGACGAAGGCAGCAATATGCTTAGGACTTGCGAGGCTGGGGGAAAACGGCATATTCTTACTCCTGAGAAGGAATATCCCGACTTCTTCAAATCCTATTTCGCAGAGCCAAAGGAAATTCCTTTTGATGAAAACGAGATATTGGCCAATTACAAAAATCATAGGTCGAATGCCTGGTCTTACGCCGACTGGGATGGGGATGGAGATTTGGATTTAGTGATAGGGATAGGCATCTGGGATGACTATGGCTGGGACAATGCCTATGACAGCCTTGGCAACTGGAAAAACGGTCCTCTGCATGGTTATGTGTACTTTATCGAGGACGATGGTGGCAGATATGTGAACCGTGGAAGAGTGCTTGCTGGGGGCAAACCCATTGATGTATATGGGGCTCCCAATCCTTGCGTCGCAGATTTTGATGGAGACGGGGACTTGGATGTCATCTGCGGGGATTTCGTGGATAGCTTCACATGGTTCAATAATGTTGGGTCGAGAGAAAAGCCTGTGTTCGCAGAAGGCAGGGTATTGCAAAACCGTCAAGGGGAAATCAAGGCGCACCTTGAAATGACAATCCCAACGGCCGTCGACTTAGACAAAGATGGTTTCATGGACATTATCTTTGGCGATGAAGACGGCAGGGTGGCATGGATTCGTAATTCGGGAAAAGTGCGGAAAGGCATGCCTCAGTTCGGATCCTCAGTATATTTAAGGCAGAAAGCGGATCTCATGAAATTTGGGGCGCTTTCAACCCCTTGCGCTTATGACTGGAACGGAGACGGATTAGACGATATAATTGCTGGCTGCTCATCAGGGGAAATCGCTTTCTTCATGAATATGTCTGGAGGGGATGTCCCATTCTGGAATACTCCGATGCTGATCGAATCGGACGGAAAGATATTCAGAGTTACGGCAGGGCAGAATGGCTCCATCCAAGGCCCTGCCGAAAGAAAATGGGGCTATACCGTGCTTTCGGTTGGCGATTTGAACGGGGATGGACTGCCCGATATAATATTCAATTCAATTTTAGGCAAGGTGCAGTGGCTGAGAAACCTGGGAAAGGAAGACGGTAAGTCAATGTCGAAGCCTTTGCCTGTATATGTCGAAGGTGAGACAAAAAAACCGGCTTGGAACTGGTGGAATCCAGAGCCCGGCACACTGGTAACCCAATGGAGAACCACTCCGGTGCTGGAAGACTGGAACAAAGACGGACTTCTGGATTTGATTTCCATGGATCAGGAAGGCTATCTTAGCTATTATGAACGTATTCCTTCATCCGACGGTCAGGTGCGTTTCAAAGAAGGACGACGTATTTTTTATGGCTTGGGGCAATCGTTATATATAAAAATGGCAAAATCGTCCATGATTCAGGCTCCGGGCCGATCCGGTTAAATGACGGAAAAGCGGGCAATTCCGGTAGGAGGAAAATATGTTTCGTCGATTGGGATGGAGACGGACGCAAAGACCTTATCGTCGATAGCAGGAATGCCTGCTGGTTCAGGAACGTGAAGAATGAGGACGGGAAGACATGGCTTGAATATAAAGGCAATGTCGCAGAACGTCGCCTGGCTGGCCACTCGACTTGCCCTACGCCTGTCGATTGGAATCGGGACGGAATCTATGACCTCATTCTTGGGGCCGAAGACGGCCATTTCTATTACATAAAGAACCCTCTTGGCAGCAAATAGGAATTCCTTCTGGCTTGCTAAAGGGAGATTTTAATGTTTCTCTTTACAGGCAGTAGGGCAATCAGGTAGCCGATGAGAGCGACTCCTATTACTGTGGCCAGGATGTCGTTCCATTGAAGAATCACAGGATAAGCATTCACGAGGAAGTTTCCTGGCATCTTTATGAAGCCGAATTTCTGCTGCGCAAGAGCGAAGGCTATGCCTAAGACAAGGCCGACGGCCAGTCCAGACAACGAGATCAGCCACCCTTCCAGAGTGAATATATTCCTAATCAACTTATCCGTCGCTCCCATGCTGCGATAGGTCTCGATGTCATTCTTCTTTTCAATGATGAGCATCGTGAGGCTGCCAAAGACATTGAAAGCTATTATGATGATTATGAATATGAGTATGAGGAAAATCGCTGCCTTTTCGTAGCGCATCATCTTGTACAGGGAAGTGTTCTGCTGGAAGCGGTCCTGAACTATGAAATCTGTCCCGAGGGTTTTCTTAATATTCTTAATCTCTTTTCGCACGGCCTTCTCGGATGGATTCTCAAGCCTTATCTCCAAGGCTGAAATTTCTTTATCGTAGGCCAGCAATTCCCTCATCACCTCAATAGGAAGCAACACCAGCTCATCGTCAACACTCTGATTCACAGTGAATATTCCGGATGGCTTAACCCGGACAGTTTTAATGGACGCCATCGGATTAACCAACGAAATCTTCTTGTCCCTCATCGGAAAGAAGAGTTCTGCTTTCGAAAGGAAATTCGTGTTTATCCCAAGCCTGTTCGCAACCCCCAGACCCGCAACCATCTGTGGCAGTTCTCCCTTGTGCAATACGAAATCGCCTTGAACGATGTTGCCTGGCAGGGGCGAGCTAGCTTCATATTCAAGATCGACGCCTTTCGCCTTCGCAACGCTCTGGCGTCCTTCATAATCTATGAACACATTCTCTTGCAGCACCTGGCTGATGCTACTGACGGCGGGGACTTCCCAAAGTTTTTCAATCGCCGTGGAATCTGGCTGGAAAACCTTTCCTTTAGCAGGGGAGACAAGTATGTCCGGTTCCACGTTGCTCAACGTGGATTTCACCAGCTCGTCGAAGCCGTTGTAGATTGAGAGAATGATTATCAGGGCCGCTGTGCCGATAGCCATGCCGATGGCGCTTATCGCCGAGATGATGTTGATCACGTTGTGTGACTTCTTGGCGAAAAGGTAACGCCAGGCTATGAAAAATGGCAGATTCATACTTTGCAAAGATAGAGAAATTTTATACGATTCTCTTCGATTATGGCTATCTTTATATCCCATGAATACGATGACGATATTATTTTTCATAATTGCCGTAGTGGCAGTTGCTGCGGTGATATTTCTGATCATGCACAATTCCTCTGAGAGGACAAAACTCGCTGAAAGCTTCCGCGGCGAGAAGGAGAGGATGACAAAGGAATATAATGACAAACTGGATGAGTATCAGGAAAAAGTGACTAGGCTGAGCGGGGAAAATGCTGCTCTGTCGAGCCGCCTGGCTTCGAGGGAGGAATATGAAAGTATGCTGAAGGAGCAGCACGGGAAGGATCTCTCTCAGCTGAAGGAATCTTTCCGGGTGCTGACTGCAGACAACAGCGAGATATTCAAGAAACAGAGTGCAGAGTCGATAGGCGAGCTTCTGAAGCCGATTAATGATAAGTTCAGCGAGTTCGGCAAGGCTGTGAAAGAGTCGCAGGAAAAGGCCACTGAGCAGAGCGCCCAGCTGAAGCAGCACATCGAAGACGTGCTCAAGCAGTCGAGAGACGTAGGGGAGGAGGCTCGCAATCTGGCCAACGCCCTGACCGGCAAATCAAAGATTCAGGGCAACTTCGGGGAGATGTCCCTCGTGGATGACCTCAAGAACGCAGGCCTAGTGGAAGGCGTTCATTTCGTAACTCAGAGAGCAATGACTGACGAAAACGGTCAGGTTATCAAGTCCGACACAGGTCGGTCGATGATTCCAGACGCAATGGTGTATTACCCTGACAGCACCTTGGTCGTGGTGGATTCAAAGGTCAGCCTCACGGACTATAACAATTACATGAATGCCCAGACTGAAGAAGACAGGGAAAAGTTCGCCCGCCAGCATGTTGACAGCGTCCGTGGGCATGTCGAAGAACTGGCAGGAAAGGACTATGCTGCTTACGTTCCCGAGAATATGCGGAAGGTGGACTACAACATAATGTATATTCCTAACGACTCTGCATTTCTGCTGATGCTTCAGAAGGCACCATCCCTCTGGCAGGAGGCGATGAACAAGAATGTGCTGATAGTCAGCCACGTCACACTGATAGTTGTCCTGAATATGATACAGATGTCTTGGAAGCAAGCTGAGCAGAACAAGAGCATCGCAGACGTTTATAAGACAGGATCTGAACTGATGTCAGCCCTACAGGCTTGGATGAATTCCTTCACGAATATTGGGGATAGCCTGCAGAAGGCTGCCGATGCCTATAAAGAAGCCACTTTCAAGCTGAAGGACTCAAGACAGAGCGTCATTCAGAAAATCCAGAAGCTCGAGTCATTGCATCTGGCCCCCAAGCGAGGTTCCGCCAAAGGTACCCTCCCAACTACTGGCACCATTATTCCGTCCTCGCTCCAGCCCGACGACAATCTGCCTGGCCCTGAAGCTGAGTCTTGGAATATGTCGAAATAGCATCTCCGGCAGGTTCTCGAGTTGAGCGTTCTGTTTACAGGTATCTCAGCCTTAGAGGATGTTCATAGATTGCTCGCGGATTTTCTCGAGCTCGTCTTTCATGCGAACCACGCACTTCTGGATGCCGGCGTGGTTGGCCTTGGAACCGGTAGTGTTGATCTCGCGACCCATTTCCTGTATGATGAAACCGAGCTTTTTCCCTGGATATGGCTCGCCGTCGATGGTTTCCATGAAATATTTGCAGTGCTGGCGCAGGCGCACTTTCTCTTCGTTGATATCAAGTTTCTCGATGTAGAAAATCATCTCCTGCTCGAACCTCTGGGGATCCACCTTCTGACGAAGATCTTCGAGATCCTTCATCAGTTTCTTGCGGACGGCCGCAATGCGCTCGGGCTCATAACGCTCCACCTCGTTTTCAAGATTCAGGATATTCGTAACCCTTGAAGTCACGTCCTTGTAGAGCGCCGCTCCCTCCTTGGCGCGATATTCATTTACGGCGGAAAGAGCCTCGCATATTCCTTTATGCACGGACAGCCAGTTATCGTCGTTGATGACATCCTGCCTCGAATTGTCCATCACGTCCGGGAATCGAAGGATAGTGGCTAAAATATTGTTGTCTACAAAGCTGGTGTCATTGCCAATTACGTTTCCAACCTTGCCGAACTTATCTGTGCTGGCCAGATGCTGGCGAATTCCCATTATCTGACCGTAATATGTTGCTACTAGATCGGAATTGATTGCCTTAGCGCTGGAAGCTGCATTCGGCTCCCACGTCAGGAAAAAATCTATCGTGCCTCGCACAAGAGACGCAGTAATTTCCTGACGGACTTGAAGTTCCTTGTCCTTCGGAAGCAATGGAGTCTTGATGCCGACATCACAGCTTTTCCCATTGAGCGTTCTGATTTCAATCGTTAATTTTCCGGCGTCCAAGAGAACCTCGGACTTCCCGTAACCGGTCATAGACTTTATCATATTCATAAAATTTTAGAGGCAGTCGCCAGTTCTTTGATTGCGCCTCGGTTAAAAATGCAGACCGGGATACACCAAAACCTATCCCGCTTCCAAGCACAAAGTTACTGATTTCTTTTCAGTCTTTCTTCTTTTTTCTGAAATCATTGGGCGACATCCCGAAAGCGCATGAATATTAATTGTCCCTGGAATTCCATTATTCCTGAGTTCTTTGTATTTTTGCGAATCCAAATATTCACGAAAAGATGGAAGAAGCTAAGAATCCTACGGCGGAGGAGCCGAAGAGACTGAATTTCCTTGAGGAAATCATAGAGGAGGACCTTAAGTCCGGAAAGGTGAAAGAGATAAAGACCCGTTTCCCGCCGGAACCTAACGGATATTTGCATCTAGGCCATGCCAAGAGCCTCTGCATCAACTTTGGGCTTGCCGAGAAATACGGTGGCAAGACCAACCTTCGCTACGATGACACCAACCCAACGAAGGAGGACACTGAATATGTCGATGCGATTAAGGAGGATATTCGCTGGATGGGTTTCAAGTGGGACAAGGAGTGCTACGCCTCGGACTATTTCGATCAGCTTTACGAATGGGCGGAGGAACTGATCCGCAGAGGCTTGGCTTACGTGGATGACCAGACCCAGGAAGAAATCAGCGAAGGCCGCGGGACGGTGGAAACTCCTGGCAAGGAAAGCCCTTACAGGAACCGCAGCATGGAGGAGAATCTTCGGATTTTCAGGGACATGAAGGCTGGGAAATATGCTGACGGAGAGAAGGTGCTGAGGGCCAAAATCGACATGGCTTCCAAGAATATGATGATGCGCGATCCGATTCTTTACAGAATCAAGCATGCACGCCATCACCGCACGGGCGACAAGTGGTGCATCTACCCGATGTATGACTTCACCCACGGTCAGTGCGACTCCATCGAGCATATTACCCATTCCATCTGCACCCTGGAGTTCGATGTTCACCGGCCTCTATATGACTGGTTCATACAGACTCTGAATATATTCCCGTCCCATCAGTATGAGTTTGCCAGGCTGAACCTGACCTACACTCTTATGAGCAAGAGAAAGCTTCTGGAACTCGTGCAGAAAGGCTTGGTGGCTGGATGGGATGACCCGAGGATGCCGACGTTATGCGGGGTGCGCCGTCGCGGTTACACGCCAGAGGCTCTTAAGATGTTCTGCGACAAGATAGGGGTCTCGAAACGCGATCAGATGATGGATATCCAGCTTCTGGAGTGGTGCGTGCGTCAGGACCTGAACGCTCGCTCGAACCGCTATATGGTTGTTCAGCATCCGCTCAAAGTTACGCTTGTCAATTGGGAGGCGGGCAAGGTCGAATGGTTCGACTGTCCTCTGAACCCTGCAGACCCGGAAGGCGCAAAACGAAAGGTTCCGTTCACGGGCGAGTTATACATCGAGCAAGAAGACTTCATGGAGGATGCTCCTAAGAAGTTTTTCCGTCTGAAACCTGGCGGAGAAGTACGCCTTAAATACACTTACATAATAAAGTGCGAAGAGGTAGTGAAAGACGCTGATGGAAATGTCATTGAATTGAAATGCACATACGATCCTTCCACTAAGCCTGGGGCAGGAGAGTGGCGCTCGGTCAAGGGCACGATTCATTGGGTGTCAACTGAATATGCCGGCAAGATTACGATTCGTGATTACGACCGTCTATTCTTGAAAGAAGACATGAACGACATTCCTGAGGACAAGGACTACAAGGATTATCTTAACCCAGAGTCCCTAACGATTGGCAGTGGCTATGCTGAGCCAGCCTTGTTTGACGACAAATCCGGAATTGCCGTACAGTTCGAGCGCACCGGATACTACTTCAAAGATCCTGACAGCACCGATGCAGAAGTCATATTCAATAAGACCGCAGCCTTGAAGGACTCTTATCGTCCGGAATGACGGGAAAAAGAATGAACACAACCCTCTTTTCCCGAACCGAGGTAGGCAATGGGATATTGCCTCCTAGGTACTTGAATGCATGTCACCATTGCCTTCAATTGTGAATAATCAAACCTCTCGTCTAGGTTTCACAAAACGCTGTCGGGTCAGGCTGCACAGAAGTGCGTAGGCAAGGGCATGTCTCGACATCGAGGCTCTCTAAGAGCCACGTTGTCGACCGACACCCCTTTGCGGAGCCTCCAGAAAGCCCTGCTCCGACAGCACTTTGCGAAATTCCACTACGCTCATCCCGTACGACAACGCCATACATCATAAACTACCAGTTCCGTAATCCTGTACCGACCAACTGCGTCATCCCGTAGGACCAACGCCTCAGCCTGAATGGCAACCCCGTCATCCTGAACGACCACCCGTCATCCTGGATCTACTCTTCGCAAGGTTTGATTTCCTGGCAGATGGATTAACGCACAATCGGCAGCTTCGTGTTCAGAACGAGACTGCCGATTTTTCAACAAGACAAATGCCGGCTCTGCAGACTTTCATAATGAGATGTCTCTCATATCATGGCTCTACGGACTGTCAGATTTTTATCGGAATGCCTTCGTTATCCACAAGGGTAACGTCGATTCCTGCATCTAGAATTTTTTCTACGATGTCGTGTG
>ONBM01000059.1 GCA_900316045.1 uncultured Bacteroidales bacterium
AGGCCGGCATATCCGTGGCCTGTAACTGTGGCTCAGCCTGATGGGACTAAGATCCAGATAAGGATTCACGGCGATGAATTCGGGCATTACATGACCGACATAAGCGGCCATGCTGTCACGAGGAGCTCTGACGGCACTATCTGCTACGCCTTGTACGGGGAGGACGGAACTATTAGCAATTCTGGCTATGCAGTCGGGGACAAGAAAGCGCCCTCGAGCATCCTGAATGCCAGCCGATATATTCCTCGGCAAATCATTCGCCAGATGGCTCTTCGCAAGCAGCAGGTAAGGCAGACAGCCCTCCAGACGCAGCAAGCCCAGCAGAGGACGCTGAAGATGCAGGGCATCGATCCGCAGGAGGACACGAAGAAACAGATGAAAGTCCTGGTCATTCTCGGTGAATATGCTGACGTGGCATACTCCCATACGAGGCAACAATTCGTTAACCTGTTCACTCAGGAAGGCTATAACAATTACGGCAGCGTCAGCGACTATTTCAATGACCAGCTAGGCGAATTCTACGATTTTCAATTTGACGTAGCGCCTACCATCGTAAGACTCTCTAAGAAACGTGCATATTATGGGGGCAACGACGATGCGAATGCGTACAAAGCATTGATGGAGGCATGCGAGCTGGCTGACCAGGCTGGCGTAGATTTCTCGCAATACGATGCCGACAAAGATGGGAAAGTAGATGCGGTGAGCCTAGTCATGGCAGGAAATGGAGAAGAGTCAGGCGGCGGAGAAGACTGCATCTGGTCTCACCAATGGAATCTGGAATATGAAGGAGTGGATTTAACTCTGGACGGGGTGAAAATAACCGGTTACAATATCTGCTGCGAATGCCGTGGGACAGAATCGAAAATCTCGGACATTGGAGTTTTCTGCCACGAGCTCAGCCATAATCTGGGCCTGATGGACATCTATGACACAGATGATAGTGAAAGTGGCGGAGACTACGAGCCTACGTGGATGTCAACCTCCCTGATGGCATCTGGATGCTACTGCTACGATGGCGACTGCCCGATAGGTTATGACGCGATGGATTATTATGTCCTCGGGCTAGGAAGTTCCACTACAGTTTCTACAGAAGGCGAAATCACATTGCAGCCCGTCAGCGGCAGCGGACATCCGTATCTGATCATGGAAACTGACACGCCGAATGAAGTATTCCTGATTGAATATAAGACAGCGGATGGCTGGAACGCATATCTGAAAGAACTGAATCATGGCATCGGGGTCTATCATGTGGATATGTCCGAGAACGATGCAGAAGGAAATCTTACTGCCGCGCAACGCTGGACCAAGAATGTAGTGAACGCAAACCCTGCTCATCCTTGCGCAGACATGATCACTTACAGAAACTCCAATGATGCCATGCCGTATTTCCCTGTCGGCACGACGACCTTCCTCAACAACGACTCGAATTCGAAATATTCAACGTGGAACGGGAAAGCACCGAAATACAAAATCGGAAACATTGCCTTGAATGGCGAGACGGCAAGCCTGACTTTGATTGGAAGCGGCAGCGAAATTGACATGGAACCGACTGTGAACGCCACAGACATTTATCAAGACGCCTTCATCGTCAACTGGAGCTGCAGCGACACGACATACGACGGCTCTGCCTACATAATCGTGGCAAAAAAGGATTCCACGAGCGAGGCTGTGGAAGTAAAGCCATACGAGAAAGGCAGGTACGCTTACCTTGCGGATTTCCTGAGCCCCGCTACGGAATATTCACTGAATATCTATTTCACCGATTCTTCTGGCAACAAGAGCAAAGAGTATAGCGGCACCTTGTCGACTACGGGCGTGATGCCGGATGCCCTGCCTTACATAATATTGCCTGCTGCCGGTAGGAATTCCGATGGATCTTATGGCTCCGGGTCAAGGCTGCCGCTAAGGGTTGCGAACCTGCAGGAGAAAGGCACGGTAAAATGGAGCTTGAACGGCACGGCAATCAGCCTCGAAGACGATTGCTACTGGACTCTGACCGAGAGCGGAGTCTTGAAGGCTGCCGTGACTTACGAAGATGGCACTACTGAGAAAATAATTAAAACCGTGACCGTAAAATGAGAAAAAAGATTTTCAATATATTGCTCTTCATCATTGCCCTCGTGGCTGTGGGATGCACGAAGGATGGCAGCGGGGCGCCAAAGGCCTTCAAGAACCAGACGGACATCTGCCTGATGTCGGACGGCAATGTGATAATGTCCTACGATGTGGCCCGGTGCCAGCTCAGCTTCAATCGGAAGCGTGGAATGTTCAGGGTCGGCAATGACGACATGAGCGAATATTTCATGCTCCGCGCTGAAGAGGGTTCTGGTTTTGAGCTAGTTGAAGGCATGACATTCATAGGGAACCTGACCTACTGCACCGGCGGCAAGGTCACTGAAGTCCCAGGCCAGACTTGGGAAATAATCTCTTTTCTTACCGATGATTATGGCACCAAAGTACGTTTATGGTGCAATGATAAGAAAATTGGCGCCGTCATGTATGCCGTGAAATAGTCACTTTGTATTACGCAGCATGCACCCCCAAGTTGAAAATCTAATGCCGGAAGGAACAATCATATGAAAAAATGCTTATATTGCAGAAGCCTGATAGCAAGTGAGTTAATAGGTGAATTGAGAGGTGGCTGATTAATATTAATTAGATAGATTTTACGCACATATATAACACTATTGCTATGAAAAACACAAATGCATTTGCCGTCGCTGGCGCTATGGTCACTGCTGGTCTAGCCATCAGCCTCGGCGCAGCTTTTTCTTCTTGTTCCTCCGAAAACTACTCTTTAGGAATGTCGAGACGCAGGGCGCAGACCGAGGTTAAGGAAAACTACTCACATTATGTAGTCCCGAAGAAGAACAATCTCCTCTATGTCACCGTACCCGGGTTGACAGATCAGCCGATGACAAGAGCCGACGGAGAAGAAATGACTACCCTCGAATCCCTCCTTGACAGGGGCCAGACTAAATCCGAGTCGTTCTACCAGTTCAGATAGCCAAGAACTCAATCCGGCATATTGCATTGCATATGCCAGGCATGACAACACTGACTGGTCTGCAATATTGAGTGCGATAAGAGAACAAGAAGAAAGAGATTTGTGGGAACAGCATATTATTTCGCATCAGGTTCAGGCGATATTATCAAAGCGGAGGGCCGTCCTTGCTACAACGGCGACGACGGGTTCGTGAATCCATTCCCATCAGATAAAATGGTATTCCAGCCTAGCGGGAGTAAGGATAAAAACGGGAAAACCACATATGTCAACCAGCTGGGTGGGACATATGGGCCGGTGAGAACCCGAAAAGATGGTTCAATCAAATGGCATAGGGGATGGGATATTGCGGCGGCAGTAGGAACTCCAATCTTTGCTGCCTGCGATGGAATAATTGCGGGAGGAAGAAGGTACTACTGCTCAGAACAGCCTAACAGAATAAAAGTAGGCAAAGGTGATTACAATTATCCAGACGGATATACAGGCGATGACAGTTCACTTGGAAACAGAATATTCATAATCAGCGCAAGCGAACCTTCAGTCATGGTCGGTTATAATCACCTGCAGGCTGGCAATCCAATCGCTAAGAACCCACGCACAGGAGAACCTTACAAGCCTGGGGATTCCATCATGAAAGGCGACATCATAGGCTACGTCGGGCAGACGGGCAACGCAGTGGAGGCGATAGGAACACATTTGCACCTCGAGATAAGAGTCAAAGGTCGCTTCGCAGATCCAGCGAATTATGTCAACGGAGCTATCAACTGGAAAGACAAGTCAAAGAAGGATAAACTAATAGACTACAAAATAATAGACATTAGTTGCGAAGAATACATCAATAATAACGACTAAATTAAATAATTATGAAAAAGAGATTAACAATCATGGTCATGCTCGTTCTAGGAACGATAATGGCAGGGGCGCAGGACCTCAATGGTATAGACGTTGGAACTCCGATGCCGAAAAGCACAGTGAAAAGTCTATTCGGGCAGTGGGAAGATATTGACGAGTCAATGGACGAAGATGATTTCACAATATATATGTACAACAACAACCATGACGAACTCGTCACATATGATGCAGATAACAAACTCGGAAGATTCAGCATTTGCAGAGGCAAAAAATTCAAGATTTTCACGAAGGTGGTTCCTGGAGGTATAGGCATCGGAGATAAGATAAGCAAATTGACGAAGAAGATAAGATTCAGCGAGAGCGATGATAACCTATGGATTGAGCATATCGAGAAAGGATATGATATTTACTATTATAATCTACAGAGCGACTGCCCACTTCGAATTTCCGTAAGGGACAGCGTAGTCGTGTCTTTTAGGTACGACGAACTGCCAATCTGACGACACAGATTCTTCTGGCTAGAGGCACTTTGAATCTCCCTTGCTAAATATATTTGTGCTGGAGATGTCATAAAGCATGGCTGGCACCTTCCAATTCCAGGAGCTTCTGCTTGGCGGGGAGACCGCCACCATAGCCTGTGAGGGAATTGTCGCTTCCGATTACCCTATGGCAAGGCAGAATGATGGAAATCGCATTGGCACCATTGGCGGCGGCCACTGCCCTGACGGCCAATGGCTTGCCGATTGTCTTGGCAAGCTGACTATAAGAAACCGTCTTGCCGTAAGGAATAGATTGGAGTCCCTTCCAGACCGACTTCTGGAAATCGGTGCCGACCAGCAGCAGAGGCAAATCAAATTCACGGCGAGCGCCGGCAAAATATTCATTCAACTCTTTGATAGTCTTTTCAATAATTGGAGTGCTCTCCTCAACTGTTTCGGCCTTCAGTTCCTTCCTGAGTCTCCTGTCAATAAGCTCGCGATGTTTCTCGAGCGTCCAGTCGGCAAGGCAGAGCTTGTCATCGTAGGAACCGATGAGCATGTCGCCGCATGGCGAATGATAGGTCTGAACGTAAATTTTATTCATATTCGTATCCATTGTTCTTGCCCCACGCCGATACTGTTTCAAAAGCAAGGATTCTACTACCAGATATTTATATCGGCTTCGTCTTGTCACGAAGCCAGTGAGCGATCTCGCGCGGAAGGTGCGAGGAGAGAGCCGTAAACACGCCGGCGTTATATTCATTAAGCCAGTCGATCTCAGCCTTGTCCATCAGGTCCTTAAGGATTACTGAAGTATCGAAATGGCAGAGGGTGAGCGGCTCGAACCTGAGCCAATGCCCGAATTCATTAGTGCCGGCATCGACCGTCAGCAGAAGGTTCTCGTGGCGGATGCCGAACTGCCCTTCCCTGTATATCCCAGGCTCATCTGAAGTTATCATGCCTGGCAGCAGTTGCTGGCTGTTGAAATTCTGGCGGATGTCCTGCGGCCCCTCATGCACGTTCAGGAAGAATCCCACTCCGTGGCCAGTTCCATGACCGAAATTACGGAGCGACCGCCAAAGCGGCTCTCGCGCTAAGGCGTCTATCTGGCAGCCAGCCGTGCCATAAGGAAACACTGCCATTGCCAAGTCGATGTGAGCTTTTAGCACAAGCGTGTAGTCTTCCCGCTCCAAGGCAGTGCAGGAGCCAAGCGGCACGGTACGAGTGATGTCAGTAGTGCCGTAGAGATACTGCCCACCGGAATCACAAAGATAAAGACCCTCCGAGAACATCTCAGCAGAACTCTCAGAAGGGGTGACGTAATGCGGGAGGGCGGCATTAGCCTCGTAAGCGGAAATAGTCTCGAAACTTTCCCCGCAGAAGCCCGGAATGGCACTGCGGAACTCGTGCAGCTTCTCCGAGGCAGCATATTCAGAAACCGTGTCTCCGCTCTCCATCATCTTGTCCAGCCAGTAAAGGAACCTCTCCATCGCCAGCCCGTCCTCCAGATGAGCCTTCCGCATGCACTCTATCTCTACCTCGTTCTTAACGGCCTTGCGGAGAGCGACGGGTGATTTCCCTGACATGACTTTACTACTCTGCCCGCTATCTTTCAGAACATTATAAAGGTCGTAGTTCAATGAGGAAACGTCTACGTACAGTTTGCCAAAATAGTCATCGTTCATCAGATTCGACAGAGCCAAGCCTACATCGGAATAATCATCAATGATTATTCCGCTTTCCTGGACTTCTTCAAATGCAGCTTCGGTGCCCTTCCAGCCTGCATCCAGCGAAGGTTTTCTAACGAACCATCTTACATCGTCCGTGCTAACCAGCAGATAGGACATCACTACAGGATTGTAGGCTACGTCGCTCCCACGCACATTAAGCATCCATGCAATCTCGTCAAGAGCTGTAAGCAAGATGGCATCAAAGCCTTTCTCTCCAAGCCATTTACGAAGCCAGGAAATCTTTTGTTCCCTGAACCAGCCAGCGTATTTCACATCCAGCACGGAAACCGGAGCGGCTGGCACCGCAGGCCTGTCTTTCCAGAAAGCATTCATGAAATCGGGGGCATTCACGATCGTGACTTTTCCTCCGAAAGCTTTAACGATGTCAAGCACCGAAGAAGCACTCTGCGACAAGCCGTCCACTGCCACCACGGCATCTTCGTAGCCCTCGAATTGCTCAGCGAGCCATTGCGGAATGAGCACCTGATCCGGCACCCGTGTCTTATGCAGATCAATGCCCGTTCCAGGCAGCTGCCGTCCTGCCTGAATGAAATAACGAGAATCTGTCCAAAGACCAGCGCTGTCAAGGGTAATCACTAGATCTCCCTCGCCAGAGTAGCCGGAAAGCCACTCAATCTGATGCCAGCGCGGGGCCTGATATTCGCTGCCATGAGGATCGGAACCAGTAATGACAATGGCATCCCAGTCCTTGGCACGAAGCATGGAGCGAACCAGCTCTATCCGCTGAAAAAAAATATTCATTTAATATCTTTTAATGACTTTAATGAAATAAGTCACCAAATTCAGCATCAGCTGCCGGAAAGGGAATATCTCCGACACAGCCCCAAGACTGCGTGCCATTATATTCCTTGGCGAATATTCTTCCTTCATGTTCCTGAAAGAAGAAGCTATCGCGTTTCCTTCATCCCCTATCTGCCGCCTTATGCTCTTCTGGCAAGCCTCCAGCTCGCCAATAGTTTTTATGTCCTTAATCTGCATCTCCACTTCCTCCATCAAAGAATAGTTTCACGAAAAGCGGCACGAACGTGTCCCGAAACAGCCTTTTCCGAAGCAGCAGGAGCACGATGAAGGCTATTAGGAATATCCCGACGATGATGAAAGCGGCGGCTGTGGTGCTGCCAACCAAGTCACCCAGCAGAAAGAGTCCTCCCACTGCCAGCGCAATCAGAAGCACCGCTAGAATTAGAATGAGCACCTGAATATATACAAGCTTTCCTAGAGCGATGGACAGTCCCTTTACGGTGCGCAGCTTTACATCTGTGATCTGGAGGTCAGCATAATCCTTTGCACGCTGCCCCAGGTCTTCGACTTGTTTAGCGAAATCGCTCATGTTCAGGCATTTTCAGGGCTTTGCTCATCGACGCTGTCCAGCCCGCCGACATCGTTCCTGAGAGATGCCTCAAGTTTCTCGAGCTGCTCCAAAATCTTAGCTCTAGCATCTTCTTTCAAGTCCCCTGCCTGAGCCTTCAATGTTTCTTTCAAATCCTTGAAATCCCTGCGAGCCAGCCTGGCGCGAGCCTTCATCTCAAACGCCTTGTCAGATGCCTGTTCCTTGACATCTCCGTATGCTTTCTTTACCTGATCTACGCCATCTTCAGCGGCCTTCCTAACTTTATCGCGAGTCTCTTTGCCAGATTCCGGCGCAAATAGAAGCCCGAGCGTCAGACCTGCTGCCACTCCGGCGAATAATGCGAATAATGATTCCCCTTTCATAGCTAATCGATTTAAAATGCGTTACTAATATAATAAAATTAAACGAGCATTCGAATGATTTCATCCGACGTGAACAGATGATTCTCCGCAATGCGCACTCTGCCAGCGTCAAGTTCCATGCCGCCCTCGGTTAATAGCCTGTATATTATCGATTTATCCGCCAATGAATATAATTTTTCCACCTCGATTCCTCTATGAGTCCGAAGTCCCAGCATCAATTCCTCCACCCTGACATCTTCGGCAGTGAGCGTCTCCCAGCTATATGAATATGTCGAAGCAGCGCCGTCAGGGAGCCTCTGCTCATTCCACGAACGCACCTGAGAGCCATCTGGAAATATGCTGAATGAGTGAGCTCCCGGGCCCAGCCCGACATAAGGCGTGCGGTCCCAGTAATGACTGTTGTGAACAGCCTCGCAGCCCGGAAGAGCGAAATTGGAAATTTCATAATGAATATATCCAGCCTCTCTGAGTCTCTGACAAAGAATATCATACTGCCGCCTGCACTGTTCATCAGATGCCTCTTCATACTTGCCAGAAGCCAAAAGCCCAGCCAGGGCGCTTCCATCTTCAATCGAGAGCTGGTAAGCAGAGATATGGTCTGGACGGCCACCAGAACCGCTTAAAGACAAGGCCTTCGAAATGGTGTCGTTCCAGACCTCGTCGCTGAGCTGGAATATACCGAATATTAAATCTATGCTGATTCGAAGAGGTCTTGCTTCAGGATGGACTCGCCTCCACTCAGCATCAGATTCACGCAGGATCTCGTACGCTTTCACTGCCCTAGCCGAATTGTGCCTGCGGTTCATCCAGCGCAGGATTCCGTCATCAAAACTCTGGATGCCCATGCTCACTCTCGTTACTCCGAGCCCAAGCAGGCCGGAAACATATTCATTGCCTTTCTCCACGATATCCTCTGGGTTTACTTCAATCGTGAATTCCTTCCATGGGGCAGCAAATAGCGGCATGCCCATCGCAAACCCTGGCCTGAGCAAGCAGATCTTTTCAACGATCCGTGACAAAACGTTCAGCGGAAGCACAGAAGGTGTGCCTCCGCCGACGTAAAGCGTGTCCGCATCAGGATATGCGGCTATATTTTTTGAAATCTCGTCCTTCCGCCTCTGTACCTCCAAGAGCAGCGCCCCTGCATATTCATCGAATGAATTTCTCACCTCCGAATAAAAGTCGCAGTAAGTGCAGAAGCTCTTGCAGAAAGGGACGTGGACGTAAATCACGGCGTTACCTCAGCAGCAGTTCGGTCTTGCCGAGGAAGGCCTGCGACGTGTAAGCCTCGACAGTGTAGATGCCGGAGCTATATGAAGGAATGCCGTTCAGATAAATGCTAAGGTCAACTTCCTTGCCTTCATAATCTACCTCACGCGAAGCAGAAGCAACCATTGTCTCGCCATTATAGTTGAACGAAGTCTGAACATCGTTCGTAAGAAGCACGCCCTGAGGATCCTTGACCCTAAGATAAACTCTCACTGGGCCTTTCGGCGCCAGATCGTTCTCTACCAAAGTGATAGAAGCCAGCAGCCTGGTAACTCTGCTGCTCCTGTCGGTGACCTTGTCGGAAGAATTGTATGCAGCTACGCTCAGGCCTCTTGCCTTGATGACAGAACCAGTCGCCACTTTTCCGGAGAGGTCCTCGACCTGACCCTTCAGCTCCGCATTCTCGGCCTTACTCTGAGCAGCCTCTTTACGAGCAGCGGCCGCATCTGCCGTTAGCTTGTGGTTCAATGTGTTCAGAGAATCAATCTGGACGATATAGCTCTTCATTATGCTGCGCAGCGTACCCAATTCTTTCTGGTATTTGCGAATCTGAGCCCTGTTCGTAGCGTCTGTCTTCTTGATTCTCTCGACTAGCTGATTCACTTCCTCGCGGGAAGAATCCAGCTGAGAATTGATGGTTTCATAATCGGACTGCAAATTATCGTAGTCGCTCTTCAAAGCCTCGACTTGCTGAGTAAGGTCCTGTTTCTCAACGTTCAAATCCTTAACGAGCATCGATTTTGAAATCCAGATGTAAGCGAGCAGGATAAAAAGGGCCGCAGCCACGCCAATCATAATGTACATGGTTTTCTTTAAGCCCTGATTTTTTCTTTCTTGCTCTTCACGCTGTCTGCGTTCTTCTATTGGATCAATGTCTGCCATAGTTTCTATGTTTTAAATTTCAACAACCACACAAAAGTAGCAAAAGTTGTGCTATTGCGAAAATGATTATATTTGTCAAAAAGATTCCGACCATGAGGTATTTCTTTAGAGCGATCAAATATTTCATAACTATTTCTGTGCTGCTGGCGCTGATCATGATTGTTCTGGCATGTCTGAAGGTGATTCCTTCCAACCCGGAGCTGATGTTCCGCAGCGGCTGGAAGTCCGTTCTCGAAATTGCCGCCCTATTTGCTGTCCTTTCCGCCATTTACCCGAAATTCGGTTATTGCAAAAGGGATGCTGACATAGCCGGAGAATATTCAGAGATACGGCAGGGCGTGATTGAATATATGAACGAGCGCGGCTATGATTTGGAGAACGAGGATGGGGAGAATATGCTCTTCCGTTCCAGGAGCGCCTACACGAGGATTGTCAAGATGGGTGAGGATAAGGTGACTCTGACACGTAAGCTTGGCGGTTTCACGCTTGAAGGAATATCAAAGGAAGTAAACCGGCTTGCCAGCGGCCTGGAATACAAATTCAGGTCCGATGACGAAAAATCATGAATATATGGAAGATGAATTTAAGACTGTCGCTAAATTCAGCGACCCGATGAGCGCCCACATCACGGCGGGAATGTTAAGGGAGAACGGAATCCCTGCGGAAGTTTTCGGGGAGAATTCTTCCTACACGTCATTAAATTACGTAAATCCGGTGGAAGTGAAGGTGGTAGCCTCGGACTACGAGGCTGCATTGAGCTTAATCGCTGCCGCAGACAAGGCAGAATAGAACTCTTCCCCGAATATTGCGATCAAAGGCTCGCGAAGGAACTCGTACACGCGGATTCCTTCGCGTTTTCCTTTCTCATAAGCGTCTTTGCAGAGCCCCCAATGATGCACGTTCAGAGCCAAGCCGCCGCCGCTCAGTTTCGTTACGCGTATAGGATACAGCCAGCAGGACTGTGGCTTGCGGAACTTGCAGGTTCCTTTGAAGAAGCATTTTTCCATCGAGCAGAAACAGTTTCCTGCGTCATCGAGGGTCGCATAGGCACACTCGCCAGAACCATCCACGATGGGGGTCACTATGTCGTTATCCCTATCAATTATGAAAAAGCCGTTCTTGGCAACCTGAACTCGACCTTTCTCCGACATCAGCGGAGAGAACGATTCGTAATTCTCTTCAATCTTGTCCAGTTCCGCCTCTTCCAGAGGCGCGCCGCTATCGCCTATGACGCAGCATATTCCTTTACATTTGGAGTAATCGCAGGCAAAATGTTCAGTGACCACATCTTCCGAAACCAGAATGTCCCCTATCTGGATGATAGTTCCGAAGTCTTTATTTGACGACATATTCAATTCTCATCCCCTCCAAAAGGGCTATTTTCACTTGATTCACTCTCTCGGCAGTAATGCCATTTATTCTATTCCCATAATCGGTCAGAATGTCTTTGCCATAAGCATATCTGAGCAGTATGGCATCTATGAAACGGCTTGGAACGGCAATGCTGGCGGAATACCGATTGGAAAGCAAAGTTTTATAGGCTTTCAGCTCGCCATCTGTGATAGGTTTCGCCAATACATCGCTGATAACCTTCTTGGCGACATTCACAGCCCTCATAGGGTTTTCAGACCCGCTGTCCACGCCGAGCGGGAGCCCGCATTCGGGAACAGGCTGGCAATTGAAAATCAGCTCGACGGACTCCATGGGATATAGTTTCAGATTCGAAGTCATCTCAACGTAAAAGCCATTCTCTGCCATCTTCCCTGACAATGCCTGATGCAGTTGCAGGGCGGCAGCCAAGAAGGCTATGTTGTTTTCCGTAGTGAAAGGGAGGGCGGTCGCAATGCCTATGCCTATCATTTTGTCGTCCCCTGAAGATGAGAATGTCACGTCTCCCTGACGGTATTTATACTGGATAGCCGGCCTTCCTGGCACGACTTTGCTTACTCTGAAAGCACCAAGATAACTTTCTAGGATTTTCCGAACCCTCTCTTTAGAAGACAAATCACCGACAATGACCAGCACTCCGTCATTAGCCTTTATGAACTGCCTCCCAAAATATTCGTCTGCATCCATCTGGGTTTTGTCAACTAAGCCAGCGGGTGTTTTTTTCAATGAATATCTATAACCAGGGTACATCAAGCTGTCCAATACTGCCCTCTGCGGCTTCTCCAAACGTTTGTAGGACTCGAAAGCAGCCGTATTCAAGACCCTGTCGTTAGCGACGGAAGTGAGAGCTTTAATGACGAGCAGGAATTTGTCTGAGGGTGCCGAGCCATAAAGCCTCATGTCCGAGAGGGTAACGGACGATTTCAAGTTCACATTATTAGCGTTCAGTACTTTCTGGAAATTATAGCCTGACATTCCAGCAATGTCGTAAAGCCATAGCATGTCTGAGAAGAAAGCCCCCTCCCCGATTGCAAGATCTTTAACCGTGGAGAATCCACCATTAATCAACATCGAGAAGCTGAATTCCTTGCTTGGTGAAGGCTGCTGCTTGAATATTACCTTCATGCCGTTCTCGAAAGTCCACAGCTCTCCGCCAGAAACAGCGTGCGGGCTAGAAGACTTAAGCTTCGTCCTAGATCTTTTCTTCCCGATCATCAACGTGTCGCCATCGCTGACTATCCAAGGGTATTGAATATTCTCCGCTGCTGAAACAGCATTCCAGGTAAGCCCGAAAGCCGTTTCCCTGGTCCAGTCATCACACTCGTCCTCGCTCCCGGACCAAGAAATGTTAAGATTTTCGGGATTATCCAAGAGAGCCTTCGCATAATTATTGAAAAGCCCCAGTTCGACATCCGAATCCAAGTTCCTGGAACCGATATAGTTTAGCTTAGATGCCATGGTCGCAAGGTCAGAGCCATGCAAGTACGAGGCGACGCACTTCTCAACCATATCTGAATTGTCCTGAGCCTCAGACAGGTAGCCATGAATCACGCCCATTGCGGTCTTATACTCAGCTTTGGTAACTCCGTTCTTTGCCAGCTCTGCGACTATCGAAGCCAGGCAGAGCGACGCCTGAATCATCTGCCCCTTGGCCGTGCGGAAGCGAATCTTCAGGTGCTCGTCTTCCGAGGTCATGGAGCTGTTGACATATTCAGAAGATAGGGAAAGAACAGGGATATCCCTCGCCTCGGCTGTTTCCACTAAGCGGCTCTTGATTATTAATTCCAAGCTATTCACGTAAATGCTCGTAAGGAACGGCTGAATTGTATTCATCATTCCTTGTGGCGTTCTTGGGGACCGGAGGTCTAAGGTGACAGCTGTGGTCTCAGATGGCGAGAAACTGAATTTCATGGCATCAGAAGGCTTCCATGAATATTTTCCCTTCTTGTTGGTGGGATCTCTTTTTGGGACAGACATCGAGAATACGGTCATTCTGTTTACCAGATTGCCGACATTGATGTCCCCTGATATGATTATGGCGCATGGAAACGAGTGATCGTAAATGATGTCGAAAATCATCAGCAGAGTGGAGTCAGAAGAAGCCTGATCAATGATCGGAACATCATCGAACCTGTAAAGCGTCGCTCCGTCAGGGTAAGAAATATAGCCTTCTGGCCTGCAGCCTATTCCTTTCCTCGCAAGGAATTTATATGGCATCGTCTTATTGAAATGATGCAAGGATACGAGACCTTTCCGCGCATCTGCCGTATCAGGCCTGCCATTAAGGACTAGGGCGAAATCGGCAACTCCTTTAAGTTTCGGATTATTGACCAGATAGTAAGAAATTCCATTCTGCAATTGCCCAGTAGTTATATTTCCATCTTTTTGCAAAGGCGGAAGATTTTGTCCTGGCATCAATGTTGAAACACACAGCAGGACTAGGGCTATGAACACTTTGAAATTATGCATGCTAACAAACTTCATAAGCAAATTTACGCAAATAAGGACAAAACCAGCAATTTTTTATTACATTTGTGTTCGTGCGAATCTATGAAAGATAATAAGTTGAACATAAATTAAACAAAACGATGAAAAAGTTATTTTTGATTATCGCTACGCTTACACTCAGCAGTGCGCTATTGTCGGCTCAGGACATGTCTCAAGCTACTGAACTCTACAATAATGGAGCCACTGCATTAACCACGAAGGATTACGCTTCCGCATTGGAAAACTTCCAGAAGGCTTTGGAAATGGGGAAAACCATTGGTCCGGATGCCGACGAGCTAGTCGCTAACTGCAAGGCAGCCATCCCAGGCGTTGCTCTTCAGATTGCTAAGGACTTGATCCAGGATAGCAAATACGACGAGGCTAAAACGAAAATCGATGACGCAATCAAGATTGCCACCGAATATGAAAATAACGATGTCCTAGCCGAGGCAAAAGCCCTCATTCCAGATATGTACGCAAAGAAGGGGTCCGAAGCTCTCAAATTAAAAGACTATGCCGGAGCAGCTGCCGCATTCGTGGATTCTTATAAGGCAGACACGACCAACGGCAAAACTGCGATTACCGTAGCTCAGCTTTATGGCCAGCTTGGCAAGTCGGACGAAGCACTCGACATGCTGCAGCATGCAGCTTGGAATGGACAGGAAGCAGAGGCAAAGGAACAGGCCTCCAACATTTACCTTAGGGAAGCCAGCTCATTCCTGAAATCTCAGAAATATGCTGACGCAGTCAAAGCTGCCGATAAGGCGAATAGCTACGTTGAGAATGCCAACGCTTTTCTGATTGCCGGACAAGCTTCTCAGAAACTTGGGAAGAATAACGACGCCATCGAAAATTTCACGAAATATCTCGATCTGAAACCTACGGCGAGCAATGCCTCCGCAATAACTTTCACTGTCGGAGCTCTTTATCAGGGCGCTAACAACAAGGCCAAAGCTCTTGAATATTACAAGAAAGTGCACTGAGTAAATAATATCTTCGAAAATAAAAACTATGCAAGGAGCTGACTCAAAATGAGTTGGCTCTTTTTTTGCCCAGACTGGAACAAATGAATTTAGGGAATACTCACAAGGCACTCGCCTAGATAGTCGCAATGTGCTTATTATTAACATATTGCATTTGCGGCAAAGAGTATGCTGTCAAAAAATCGCAAGGTACTTTCAAAACACCCTTTCTGCATACGTCTGCAGATGGTTTAAAAAGTATCCTGTCGGGGACTTTTCGTAGTGGGGAGGCAATTCAGGAAAACAATCGGCCTCGTTTTAAAGACAGGATTTTGCATCTGATCCATAATTTTCAGAAATTCCTACAA
>ONBM01000071.1 GCA_900316045.1 uncultured Bacteroidales bacterium
ACTTTTCAACTAAAGACTTTATCGCTACTATGGTACAAATTTTTTTAGACTCGTTTTTGAAAAGTGTAGTTTTTGTTTTGATATTTTGTTTGAAAAGTGTAATCCGATATGTAGTACAGAAAGATAGCAAGCTATATTGAGGATCATTTAAGGTCAGATTCCGACATGATGCTGGTCATTGAAGGCGCACGGCAGATAGGCAAGTCATACATAATCCGTGAAGCGGACACCATTGCAGTCCATGCAATCTCAAACCCTCGTTACCCTTTGAAGGAGTCCTTGCAGAAGAACCTGCTCAAACCAACACCACCTTATTCAAAGGGAAGAGATACAAAACTTTGAAGGAGTCCTTGCAGAAGAACCTGCTCAAACTCTATATGAATGACGTGGGAATGCTGACCGGTCAACTATACCATCGACTTGGTTAGAAAGATAGCCAAAAGGTGAAGCGATTCACCCAGAAAAAAATTGAAATTTTCATTATCTGTCTGATTATTAAACGGAAATAATGTTTCTCGTTTTTGGATCGCCAAAGTCAGGAAATGGCGAAGTCAGCAGAAACTTTCCAGGAATGGTCTGTCTCCAGAGGGTGAGCAAGAGGCCTTTGTAAGTGGCTGATTATCAGAGACAGCTGGAGGGGGTGCTGCGCACCCATGCCAAAAACAGACAGTGTGAGCAATTGATATAAATGAATATATTGATTATTAGATACTTAAAGAATACATCCTGCTCACCCTGATTTTTATCTACCCTTCAAGCATGTTAGTTAATGCAAGACGATGCAGGGCGTTCGGAGGAATTCCACAAAGAGCTGTCGAGGTATGCCCTTCTGGTGGCATTGTAAAGGGGCGTTGGCCGACAACGTGGCTCTTGGAAAACCTTGATGTCGAGAGATGCCCCATTTTACGCACTTACGCACCGTCTGCCTCGACAGCGTTTTGTGAAACTTAGAAGAGAGGTTGTGATTATTCACAATTGTAGGCAACGGTGACATTCATTTCAAGTGCCAAGGAGGCATATTCTCATTGCTAACCATCTTTCTGAAAATGGGCCTTGGGCTCTGTCTCGCCACATGCCCATCGTCCGCAGTCAAACTATCAACAACTAATCCAATCCAACAGGTTTTATGTGAAAAATGTTGCAGAATAAAAAAATTAATGCTAAATTACAAGCAAATATATTGCATGGAGTTGCAACTATATGATAGTTTATTACTTACCTCAAACGTATTCTTAGACATGTTATGAAAAAGATAATAAAGTTGATTTCGATAGTGGCAATGACACTCTTCTCCGCTTTCTCGTTGCAGGGACAGGGGGCCATGACTCTTAGCTGCGAAAATCGAGATGAGGATCTCAAGGCAAGCCTAGCCATCAAAATGACATCTCCTTCAGGGAAACAAACGACTTTCAAAGAAGAAGACTTGACGGCAAAAGTGCTGGGATATGAATTGGCAGAAAAGGGCATATATAATATTGAGACATATTTCTTTATTCCCAAAGAGGGCAAGAACGTGAAATATATGGCGAAGTCCGACTTCTTCATCAGTGGAGACGAGACTTCCGTGGATGCTGCCCTATCTTTCGGCAGCTGCAACGTGGTCTGGTGCAAGGATTCGTCAGATGCCAAGTCCTGTCACCTGAGAATCGTAAAAAAATACCCCGCAGAATTGCAGGGCAGATTCGACGAAGACGATGCAAAGACGACGAAGTCAGTAGAAACTTTCCCGGCCTCAAAATGGGACGTGCAGGTCGAAAGCGTTTATTAAGAATGGCCAGTCTCCAGAGGGTGAGCAAGAGGCCTTCGTAAGTGGCTGATTATCAGAGGCAGCTGGAGGGGGTGCTGCTCACCCATGCCAAAAACAGGCAGCGTGAGCAATTGATGTAAATGAATATATTGATTATTAGGTACTTAGAGAACGTCTCCCGCTCACCCTGATTCTAAAATTAAATATAAAATATTCGTAAATTTGCAATTCTCGAAAAACGGGAATTGCATTGAATATGGCGAATGTGAGGGACATGACAGAGGGGAGTCCGGCGAGGAATATTCTGAATTTCGCGCTGCCGCTGGTGCTAGGATACGTCCTGCAGCATCTTTATCAGGTCGTGGATGCCGCCATCGTAGGGCGATGGGTCGGGGTCGAAGGCCTTGCGGCAGTCGGAGCTTCGTCTTCGATCATGTTCCTGTTCCTAGGCTTCTGCAATGGTGCCTGCGCTGGTTTCAGCGTGCCTGTGGCACAGGCATTCGGCGCTAAGGAATATTCATTGATGAGGCAATATGTCGCCAATGCCATAAGGATAGGAATTTGGATTTCAGTGCTGCTGACTATTCCAATCTGCGTCTTATGCTCGCCGATCCTGCGCCTAGTCAACGTTCCGGATGACATATTCCATCAGGCTTGGATTTACCTGATGCTCCAGTTCTTAGGTATTCCGCTAGCCATTGCCTACAATCTTCTGGCAGGCTTCATCAGGTCACTGGGCAACTCCAAGGAGCCGTTCTATTTCTTGCTAGTCTCGTCAGCTACGAACATCATCCTAGACCTTATCTTCGTGATAGTTTTCAGGTGGGGAGTGTTCGGCGCCGGATTCGCCACGTTGATTTCACAAATAGTTTCTGCGAGCCTCTGCTATTCATTCATAATAAGGCAGATGAAGATGCTGATTCCGGTAGGGGAGGAGAGGCGCTACGATAGCGATCATGTGACGCATCTGCTGAATAATGGCATTCCGATGGGACTGCAATTCTCGATTACGGGAATAGGCGTAATCATGCTGCAGAGTGCCAACAATGCGCTTGGAACCATGTACGTCGCAGCCTTCACAGCCTCCATGAGGGTGAAATACGTGTTCACGACGGTGTTCGAAAACATAGGGGTTGCCATGGCAACGTACTGTGGCCAGAACATTGGAGCTAGGCGACTGGACAGAGTCAAATCTGGCTTGAAGGCAGCTACGGGAATAATGCTGGTGTATTTCGTGTTCACTTTCGCTGTCATATTCCCATTCGCCGACGAGATGATGGCTCTTTTCGTGGATCCTTCGCAGAGACAGATAATAGACCTCGCCTCACAGTACATGAGGATTTCGAATTACTTCTATCCGGTGCTTGGAATGCTCACCATATTCAGATATTCGATTCAGGGCCTGGGCTATTCTACCCTTTCGCTGATGTCCGGTGTCATGGAGATGCTGGCGCGTTGTGCGGTGAGCATCTGGATGGTTCCTGCAATGGGTTTCATGGGCGTGTGCCTGGGTGATCCGGCGGCATGGTGCGCCGCCGACCTGTTCCTGTTTCCTGCAATGTACTTCTTGCTTCGTCACCTAGGGCAGAGTAGGTCCTGAATCAAGTTCAGGATGACGTAGCGGGTTGTTCAGGACGTAACAGGTTGTTCTGGCTTTTGTCATTCTGACAAAGGTCAGGATCTGAGTATCTCGTCGGTGAGCTGGGCAGCGGAGCTGACAAGGGCAGAGGGGTTGTAGGCTGCCAGCTCTTCACGAGTGCGAAAACCCCAGAGAACGCCGATTGTGCGTACGCCGGCATTGAGCCCAGTCTGCATGTCCACGTTGGAATCCCCGGAATAAACTACGTCTTGCTTTTTAAGCGATGGCACGCAAGCCATGATTTGCTCCACTATCTCAGGGTCGGGCTTGATAGGCTGTCCCTCCCTCTGGCCGAGAATCTTGACGAACTTGTGCTTTCCGAAATAATGCAGCACCATTTCTTCGGTGGCCTCCTGATATTTGTTCGAGGCAACGCCGAATGCGACCCCGTGCGCTTCCAAGGCATCGAGCATATCGCATATTCCCGGATAAGGCATTGTGTAATCGCATTTGTGCTTGTCATAATATGGAATGAAGAACGAGGCCATTTTGTCCACGACCCCCTTGTCCACGGAAGGATATCTCTTGAAAAGTTCCTCATTGGACAGCCCGCGAGGAAGCACGGCCCCACGGAAAAGGTTGTATATTCCTCTTCCCACCAGCTGGTAGAAATCATCCAGCGGCCTCTCCGGATAACCACAGTTCCTAAGGGCGTAATTCGTCGCATTTCCAAGATCCTTCGCCGTGTCCAGCAGAGTCCCGTCCAAATCGAAAATAGCAAGTTTCGTCATATTCATTTATTCTTTCTTATATTTTCGTAATATTCATGCCTCGCAGGGTTCTCCGGAAACCATCCCTTCAGCACACGCTCCTCCTGCTGGAATATTTCATGAATGCCCCAGAAGCAGGAGAAAGCGCCTGCCCCGAAAATAGTTGAGGCGACGTCATTTTTCAGGAATATGGAAACTGCCGAAAATATTATGCCGGCAAGGCACAAGACCCACCAGCTGCGTTTGCCATAGTAGTATTCAAGCTTTATTACAACGGGGTGGCATATTCCTATAATGAGAAAAACCGCAGCCCCTACGATTATGCCGTTGAAATTCATGTCAGTAATAATTAGGAGCTGCAAATTTACTTAAATTAAAAATATTCCAAAATACTCTATCGGATTTTTACCGTGATGGTTTTCAGATCCTTGTCGGCACTTGAGCTGCCAACCATTACCTCATAGCTTCCTGGCACGACTTTCATGGAATTGCTCTTAGCGTCCCAGAGTTCGAACGAGGAGCGAGGCATCGGAATGCTCACTGTTTTGCTCTCGCCAGCGTCAAGCGTAACCCTGGTAAAGCCGCGAAGCGTTTTCAACGGCCCCTGAGAGTCTCTAGGGTCACGAACATAAACTTCTACGACGTGAGTGCCTTCACGGCTGCCAGCATTGCTAACGTTCACTTTGACACAGCCTTTTCGATATGAAGGCTCTCCAATGCTGAATTCTGTGTAGCTGAGTCCGTATCCGAATGGGAATAGAGGTTCCCCGGTAAAATAACGATAAGTATGGCCTGCCATATCGTAATCTTGATAGTCAGGAAGCTGCGAAGTGCTGGCGTAAAAAGTGACTGGGAGCTTACCACAAGGATTGTAATCTCCGAATATGACATCGGCCAAGGCTTCCCCTGCTGCCTCTCCGCCATACCAAGCCTGGAGTATTGCGTCTGCAGTCTTTGTTTCCGGCACCATTGCTATGGCACTGCCAGAGCAGTTGACGAATATTACCTTTTTGCCAGCAAGATGCAGGGCTGCGATTACGTCCCTCTGCGCCTTCGGAAGCTCTATGTCAGTTCTGTCACCGCCCTTGAAGCCTGGCTGCTTCACCGGCATTTCTTCCCCTTCAAGCCTCGGAGATATCCCCCCGACGAATATCACGGTCTTGGCTGAGCCAACGGCACGGATCATATCATCGATTGCGGCTCTGTTCTGCAGCAGTCCGCACCCATCAATAAATCTTGTCCGAGGAGCCTTTGCGAGAACACCTTCAAGTATGGTGCTCGTGTGAGCAGGGAAGCCGTTGTAATTACCCCAAAGCATTATGGAGTCTGCTGCGTTCTGACCCATGACCACGATTCCTTCATCTTTGGAAAGCGGCAGCGCATTATTCTTGTTTTGGAGCAGGACTATTGATTCTCTGGCCATCTGAAGAGCCAGCTTATGGTGTTCTTCGCTGGCAACGACGCTCTGGGGTATCTTCGTCCAAGAGACCATCTCGTCAGGATCCATCTCCCCGAGCTCGAAGCGAAACTTAAGAAGGCGTTTCACGCTAACGTCTATGTCTTTCTCAGTGATCAGCCCACGGGAAACTGCATCCGTAAGGGCTGCATACGAACCGCCGCAGTTCGTGTCGGTGCCAGTCAGGACTGCGACAGCCGAGGCTGAGGCAGCATCTTTGGAATATTCATGGAAACCTTCATGATAGAAGTCGTAAATGGCTCCGCAGTCGCTGGTCACTATGCCCTGGAAGTCCCAGTCCTTGCGAAGAATTTGCTGGAGCAAGCGGTCGTTTCCGCAGCAAGGCTTGCCGTCGAATCGGTTGTAGGCACACATTACCTCGGCGACATGCGCATCCTTGACCAGGGTCTTGAATGCAGGCAAGTATGTCTCCCACAGATCCCGTTCCGACAAACCCTCGACGTTGAAAACGTGCCTGTTCCATTCCGGCCCGCTGTGCACTGCAAAATGTTTGGCGCAAGCAAGCGTCTTTCTGTACTGGCTGTCTTCCGGCCCCTGAAGCCCTCTTACGACGGCAGAACCCATCCGGCCAGTCAGATAAGGGTCTTCGCCATAAGTCTCCTGGCCGCGCCCCCAGCGAGGGTCTCTGAATATGTTGATGTTAGGAGTCCAGAATGACAGGCATTGGTTCACGCCGACATGACCCTCCTCCTTCGCCTGCTGGTACTTCACCCTGCCTTCGTCGCTGGCTGCAGTGAAACAGTTGAAAAGTAGTTCATCATCCCATGATGCGGCCATGCCTGTAGGATTAGGAAAAACGGTTGCGAGACCGTTCCTTCCGATTCCGTGCAGAGCCTCGCTCCACCAGTTGAATTCCTTGATTCCCAGACGAGGAATGGCAGGAGAAGAGTTCATCATCAGCGAGACTTTCTCCTCGAGGGAAAGTCTGGAACAAAGATCTTCAGCCCTCTCCTGCGAAGAGAGCTGCGGGTTCTGATATGGCAGCTGCTGTGCTTGCAGCATTATGCATGAAAAAATTACAGTGATGGAAGTCAGGCACTTTTTCATATTTTTCTGTGGTTATGAGTATTTTCTGGGAAATCTAATGATTATTGACAAGATTGCAAAGAAGAATAATGTGAACGGGTAATAAAGATGAGATATTATCGAAGTAGCTGAAATACCAGCGAAACTCGATGCCATCAGCAGCTGCGCCCCGTAAGGCAGCATTCCTTGGACTATGCATGAGAAAGTGTCCAGCAGGCTCGCAGACTTTCGAGGATCAAGGTTATATTCCTTAGTTATATTCTTGGCAATATTCCCGGTCGTCAGTATGGCAATAGTGTTATTCGCAGTGCAGATATTGGATATTCCTACTAATGCGGCAATGCTGAATTCCGCCCCTCTCTTGCCTTTTATCTTCTTTGTCAGCCCTTTTATTATGAAGTCTATGCCTCCGTTATGGCGGATTACCTCAAGCATTCCTCCAGCTAGCATCGTGACGATTATCAGGTCTCCCATGCCAGAAATGCCCGAACCTGCGCTTTCTAAAAAAGATACCCACGTAAGACCTTCGAGAAAACCAATAGCTGCGCATAACACAAGCCCGATCGTCAGGACTAGCAGCACGTTCACCCCGCAAAGCGAAAGCAGGATGACAGCGAGGTAGGGGATTAGCTTCATCATGTCTATGTCCCCGATTTCAGGAGATGCATTTAAATTCAACCCTATGAATATGTAGACTGCGGTTACCACGATTGCGGCGGGGCCAGCGATCCAGATGTTCGCCTTGAATTTGTCCGACATGGAGCATCCCTGCGTTGTGGTGGAAGCGATAGTAGTGTCTGAAATGAATGAAAGGTTGTCGCCGAAAAAAGCCCCTCCGACTATCACGGCAGTGATTAGCGGCATGGAGATAGCCGTCTCTCCGGAAATGCCGGCCGCAATGGGCACCAGGGCTACGATTGTGCCAACGCTCGTGCCGATTGAGAAGGAAATGAAACATGCCGCAATGAAAAGGCCTGCCAGCAGAAATTTCTGTGGCAGAAGCGTCAGCGTCAGGTTCACGGTGGCTTCAACGGTGCCGATGGATTTGGCAACGCTAGCGAAAGCCCCTGCCATCACGAATATCCAAATCATCAGCAGCACGTTATGGTCGCCGGCTCCTTTGGAGAAGATTCCGATCCGTTCAGAGATGCTGCCTGGAGTGATGATTATCGCATAGATTGAGGCCAGAACGAAAGCAGAGGCTATGGGGACCTTGTAGAAGTCTTTAGCGAGGATGGATGAAATGAGATATATGAATATAAAGACCATAAGAGGGCTGAGCGCCAGCCATCCATTCATTTTATGATTTGAGGCAGTTTCCAAAATATGAGTTCGTTTCTGCGAAGATAGCAAATTCCAAAAGAAACTCGTAAATTGCAATGCTTTAAAAACCTAATAAATGAATATGAATATAGCTGTAGCCGGAACTGGCTACGTCGGACTGTCGATTGCGACATTGTTCAGCCAGCATAACCACGTCGTGGCCGTGGACATAGTCCCTGAGAAAGTGAACATGATAAACAATAGGAAATCTCCTATCCAAGATGAATATATCGAAAGATATCTTGCCGAAAAAGATTTGGACTTGACGGCCACCTTGGATGGATGCGGGGCATATTCAGCAGCAGAATTCGTAGTGATTGCCACCCCTACGAATTACGACCCGAAGAAAAACTTCTTCGATACCAGTGCCGTCGAGGCAGTGATCGATCTGGTGATGGAGTGCAACCCAAATGCGATCATGGTCATAAAATCCACTGTTCCTGTGGGCTACACGGAGCACATCCGCCGGGCGACAGGATCTGAAAACATAATCTTTGCGCCTGAATTCCTCAGGGAAAGCAAGGCTCTCTACGACAATCTTTATCCCAGCAGGATCATAGTCGGACGTCCGAAAGATGACAGGCGGCTTGACGAGGCAGCCCATACATTTGCAGCGCTGCTTCAGGAAGGTGCCATCAAGGAGAATATCGATACTTTGTTCATGGGGCTTACCGAGGCAGAGGCCGTGAAACTGTTCGCGAACACTTATCTGGCTCTTCGCGTAAGCTACTTCAACGAACTGGACACATACGCAGAGATGAAAGGCCTTGACACCAAGGAAATCATCGATGGGGTCTGCCTTGACCCAAGAGTCGGTGCTTATTACAACAATCCTTCTTTCGGTTATGGCGGCTACTGCCTTCCGAAAGACACGAAGCAGCTTCTTGCGAATTACGCCGACGTACCGGAGAACCTCATCCAGGCCATAGTGGAAAGCAACAGAACCAGGAAGGATTTCATTGCTGACCAGGTGCTCACCAAGGCCGGGTATTATTCGGCGAATAGTTCGTGGTCGCAGAACGCAGAGCATCCCGTGACAATCGGAGTGTACAGGCTGACAATGAAATCGAATTCTGACAATTTCCGTCACAGTTCCATTCAGGGGGTAATGAAGCGCATCAAGGCTAAGGGAGCGAAAGTGATAATCTATGAGCCGACTCTGGAAAACGGGACCTTGTTCTTCGGCAGCGAGGTCGTAAATGACATCGCAAGATTCAAGTCAGAGAGCAAGGCTATCATCGCAAACAGGTATGACCCGGCTCTTGACGATGTAAGATCCAAAGTCTACACCAGAGACATATTCTTTAAAGACTGACGCAGGCGTTTTCAGCAGCCTGAGCCATCTATGCTGCAAGAGGCTCCTTCGGGTGAATATTCTTTCAGTCCGAAGTCCTCAGGCTTGAGAGAGACTGAACCGTCCTCTCT
>ONBM01000091.1 GCA_900316045.1 uncultured Bacteroidales bacterium
CGGTTATAGTCGCCGAAGATGGTGTGCTTCAGGGCTGATGCGGCGGCGGCAAATTCAAGGGCTTCTTGGGCATCTGAATATGTCAGGAGCCCATAAATGAGCCCTCCCATGAAGGAGTCTCCTCCGCCTACCCTGTCTACGATGTGGGTAATGTCGTAGCGCTTTGATGAATATAGTCTGGAGCCGTCGAAAAGAACTCCGCCCCAGGTGTTGTGGCTGGCGTTGATCGAGCCCCGAAGCGTGATGGCGACCTTCTTGCATCGAGGGAACTTTGCCATCAGCTGGCGGCAGACACTCTCGAATCTAGCCTGGTCTATTTCGCCTTCGGTTTTCTCTGCGTCGAAGCCTTCCGGCTTTATGCCGAATTCTTTCTCTGCATCCTCCTCGTTTCCAAGAATCAGGTCGCAGCCGGAAACCAGTTCTGGCATTACTTCGGAAACTGATTTTCCATATTTCCAAAGCTTCTTGCGATAGTTGAGGTCGCAAGAGACTGGAACCCCTAGCCTGCCTGCGGCCTGAATCGCTTCCAGGCAGACATCGGCGGCACCTTGACTGATGGCAGGAGTGATGCCTGTCCAATGGAACCAGTCAGCTCCTTCAAGAATCGCATCCCAGTCAATCATCCCTTTCTCAATTGTGGAAATTGACGAATATGCCCTGTCGTAGATGACCTTGCTGCCTCTTGCAACTGCTCCGTTCTCAAGGAAATATATTCCTAGGCGATCACCACCTTTAATGCAGTGGCTGACATTAACGCCTAGGCCTCTTAGCTCGCTAAGGCATGCAGCGGCGATGTCATTGTCCGGCACTCTGGTGACGAATTCGGCATCGATGCCATAGTTCGCAAGGGAGACGGCCACGTTGGCCTCTCCGCCGCCGAATGTTGCATCCAGCTGATGCGCCTGAGAGAATCTCAAGAAACCAGGCGTTGAGAGCCGGAGCATCACTTCTCCGAATGTAACGACCTTACTCATCGCATTTCGGTATATTTGATCTTATCCATGTCACCATAGTCGAGGTTCTCGCCTGCCATGCCCCAGATGAACATGTAGTTGCTGGTTCCAGCAGCGGCGTGAATGGACCACTCAGGAGACATGATAGCCTGCTCGTTGGCCATCCAGACCAGCCTTTCCTCTTGCGGCTCGCCCATAAGGTGGCAGACCATGTTCCCTTCAGGGACATTGAAATAGAAATATGCCTCGATTCTGCGGCTGTGAGTATGGGCCGGCATTGTGTTCCAGACGCTGCCAGGCTTCAGTTCAGTGAGTCCCATCTGAAGCTGACAAGGCCCCTCCTCCAGTACGTTGTTCACGATGAGCTGGTTTATGACTCTATCGTTGCTTTCTTCCATCTTCCCGGCAGGGAATGAATTAGCTTTAAGCGAACCTTTCCTACCATCAATGGTCACGAGCTGAGTCTTGTATTCTTTGTGTGCAGTTGCTGAATTGATGTAGAATTTTGCGGGCTTCGAAGGGTCTGCGCTCCTGAAAGTCACGTTTTTGTGACCTCTTCCAACGTAGAGCGCATCCTTGAAGCGCAGTGTGTAGTCTTTTCCATCCACCGAGACAACGCCTTCGCCACCCACGTTAATCACTCCAAGTTCTCTTCTTTCGAGGAAATATTTTGACTTGAGAGGGTCTATGGTTTCGAGGGCCAGGGCCTTGGCGACAGGCATTGCGCCACCGAAGATAAATCTGTCATACATTGAATATGTCACATTAATCTCATCTGCGACCATGACTTTTTCCATCAGGAAGCTGCTGCGAAGCCTTTCAGTGTCGTAACCTTTGACATCCTGTGGGTTGCAGGCAACCTGCATCTTGTAATTGACTTGCGCGCTGGCCACGACGGCTAATGAAGTGGCAGCTATAACTGTAAGTATCTTTTTCATATTCATAAAATATATTCTTATAATATTATTTATCATCAGAGGTTGCATTGGACATCAAGGATTCCTTGATTATCTTGCGGCGGTTCACGATTGCCATGAAAGTGGTGAACGCCACGAGGAAGAGGCTGCCGATTATCTTGAAATCGTGCACGCAGTGATAGATTACCCATGCGAACAAGCTTGATGCAAAATCGAGCGAGCCGCCTTGGAAACCATCGGGAATCTTCACGGCGGCATCGCCTGTCTTAGCGTAAACGTCCTGAGCAGCCTGTGTGAACGCAGGCGCGAGGTCGGTCACGAAGTAAAGTCCTATCGACAGGGATACGAGCCCAATGATGAATGTCTTGACCACGTTGCCCTTAGTGATTGGCAGGACGGCAGGAAATACGTAGAATAGGCCGGCTAGAGAGGCCAGAGGAAGAAATTGGTTGCCAGGAAGTATCACGGAGAGAAACAGGAGCACAGGAATGAGGAGCAAGGATGCCACGAGGGTGGTAGGGTGCCCGATCACAAGCGCTGGGCTCATGCCGATGTTGATCTGTGATGCATTCTTGAACTTGCGAGAAACTAAATCCTTGGTTGCGTCAGCAATTGGCCGGAGTCCTTCAATGAATAGGGTAGTGATACGTGGAATGAGTTCCATGACAGCTCCCATCTTTATTCCAAGACCAAGAATCTGAGGCGTCCCGTCAATTATCTCCTTCCAAGAACTGTAGGAAAGCATCCCGATTGCGATTCCGACTATCACGCCGAGAAAAAGCGGTTCGCCAAGAAGGCCAAACTTCTTTTTCATTCCTTCTGCATCCAAGTCGAGTTTGTGGAGGCCTGGAATCTTATCCATTCCCCAGTTCAGGACTTCTGCGAAAGGCACGAAGCCTTGGCAGAACGGCTGAGGAATTGAGATTCCATCCAAGTCTTTGTAATATGATTGAAGCTTGGCGGTTGTTAAATCCGCGATGACTAGCGTGATCACGAAGCAGACGATAGCGGCCAAGAAGCCGTACCAGATGCTGTTCGTGGCGAAGAACACTACTGCGCCGATGAAAGCATAATGCCAGTAGTTCCAGAGGTCTATGTTTATTGTTTTAGTAGCTCTGACCAGAAGCAGTATGATATTAATGCCAAGACAGACTGGAATTATGAATGCTCCCACTGTCGTATTGTATGCCACCGATGCAGCTGCAGGCCAACCCATATCGAATATGCCTAATTGCAGGTGATATATTTCCGACATGGATTTGAGCGGGCCTCCGAGGCTGCTAGTGAGGAGGGCGGTCACGACGGAGAGGCCTACGAATCCGACTCCGACGAGGAGGCCGCTCTTGAGCGCTTTCCCGAACTTTATGCCTATGCAGATGCCTAGAATCGTGAAAATGATAGGCATCATCACAGCTGCGCCGAGCCCTATTATGTAACTGAAAACTTGTTCCATCATTTAGATATATTAATATGCAGAGGGCTTTCTAGTTTCTCGGAGAATCCTTGCAGGTACGAGCACCACTCATCGAAGCTCCCGACTCCGCCTTTGCTCCATCCGCTGCCGAAGTAATATGAATAATCTGTATTCTTTGAATATGCTGCTTTCCCAAGAATATGTCCTATTGGCGCTCCCATATTGTCGGAAGCAAGTATTCCATCAATATTCTCGAAAGGAACGAATCCAATTGACTCTGGGCTTGAGCAGAATACGGCTCCGACATAGATTTCTCCGTTCTGTCCGATGTTCCTGTCGCCAAGGTCGGCGTAGGCCATGTATCTATCTCCTGACCTGAATGCATCTGGATTCTCTTTGTGAATGACTATGCCGACTGCTACTGTGTCATCCTGACTGTCAAGACCTTCGTAGCTCACGACGGCTTTGTTCAGATAAGAGCCGGCATCGAGAGTGATCGTCCTTGTTTCGACGACTGTCTTGCTATTAATTTCCACAGGACTGTACTTAAGCCTGATGCTGAACCTTAGCGGCCCGTTGTCAAGAATCTCGTAGGAAGTCCATGCCCATGGATAGACTATTTCTCCGTTTTTGATGAGGGCAGTCGTCCCACATCCGAGGGTAGGACCTACTCCGTAAGAATCCATGCCGTTCCCATGGTCGAGATGAAAGTTCAGCTTGTTTTTAGCGTAGAGCGCGCTGTCAAAACGAGCCTTCATCACAGGGAAGGTTACGCTCTTCGTGAACACGTCGTATCCAAACGCCTTTTCTCCAGAAGCTTGTAACGCTGGACCGTAAGTGCGGTAACCGGATTTGTCGTTCTCCCAAATGAAATCATCTTTCCTGTCCGGCCTGAACATTCCGCATGCAAGCGTGTCGTAAAGCATAGGATTGCCTTTTGCAATTTTGTAGAAGGCAGCTCCATTGGCTGGGACGTTCGCCTGGAAAATAAGAAGGCTGTCATGTGTAATCTGATAAGGAATTTCTAATCCCTGTTCATTCTTCACGATGAAACGCTTCCCGACTGCATCAGGAATATCCTTGAGATGGATGACCACCATCTCGCCACTTCTTTCGGAACCGCTTGAGTCCGATATCCCTACTTTATAGATATCGGAACATCCTGCGGCCAATAAAAGCAGCAATAATACGAATTTATATTTATTCAGGAAATTCATCATTTAGGCTGTTTGCCAATATAGGCGAGTATTCCGCCGTCTACATAAAGAATATGTCCGTTCACGAAATTTGAGGCATCTGATGCAAGGAAAACCGCTGGACCCTGCAAATCATCTGTCGTGCCCCAGCGTCCCGCAGGAGTCTTTGATACAATGAATGAGTCGAAAGGATGGCGGCTTCCGTCTGGTTGGCGCTCCCGAAGCGGAGCAGTCTGTGGCGTGGCTATGTAGCCGGGGCCGATGCCGTTGCACTGAATATTGTATTCTCCATATTCAGAAGCTATATTCCTAGTCAGCATCTTAAGCCCTCCCTTTGCTGCCGCATACGCAGAAACTGTCTCTCGGCCAAGCTCGGACATCATAGAACATATGTTGATGATTTTTCCATGGCCTTCCTTGATCATGTACGGAATCACAGCCTTCGATACTATGAATGCTGCCGTTAGGTCTATGTCAATGACCTGGCGGAAGTCCTCCGCGGACATCTCTGTCATCGGGATCCTTTTAATGATTCCTGCATTATTGACTAAAATGTCCAGATGTCCTTCTTTAGCTATTATTTCGCTGACATATTCATTGACTTTCTTTTCGTCAGTCACGTCGCATACCCGCCCTTCTGCATCAATGCCTTTGCTCTTGTATTCTGCAAGGGCTTTGGTTATATGTTCTGGATTTCTGCCGTTGAAATAGATTTTTGCCCCGGCCTCTGAAAAGGCTGTGGCGATTGCCATCCCAATCCCGTAAGATGCGCCGGTCACTAGCGCGACCTTGCCTTCAAGTGAAAAATTAACCATAAATTGCTATTTTGATCCTTTATGTCGGTTCGACGACTCTCTTTTCATGAGTTCCATCTCAATCGTTATCATGCTGTCAGGGTTGCTGCCGTCATCGTTCAGAAATGCTTGCGCCGCTGCCTTGCCCATCTGGTATGGTTTCAATGAAATAGAACTCATGCTCGGGGTCATCAGTTCGGTGAAATTCTCGTTTGCGGTTCCCACTATGCCGAAATCGTCAGGTATCTTCAGTCTCCCTGATGATGGTGTCTTTGAATATCAGTCTTTCATCCACTTCCATCCCGGCATCCAGCAGGGCTCTCTTGTAGCCTTCGAGCCTTTCGCGGTATTGTGCGCTGGTCATGTAGCCGGCGAGCGTGCCAATTCTGGCGTAGCCGTTGTCAATGAGATGCTTGGTGGCCGTATAGGCTCCGTGATAATTATCGTTCACGATTTTCACGTCTGGAATGTTGTAAAAGACCCTGTCGAATTGTACCAGCCTTACGTTCGAATTCAGGGCTTTGCTCAGATGGCTCGTGTCGGATGTCTCTATGGAATGGGAGATGAGTATGCCTGCTACCTGGTTCCAGAGCAGGGTGTCTATGGCGTAAACTTCTTTTTCATATCTTTCCTCCGTCTGGCAGATCAGCACATTGTAGCCTGCGCCGTTCAGGACCGACTCCGCTCCGCTGATCACATTGCTGAAAAATTGCCTGTTGATCCTGGGCACGATTATGCCCACAGTCTGGGCGACGCCTTTCCTGAGATTCGAAGCCATAACATTGCGCACGTATCCCATGTCCTTTGCCTTGGCCTCTACCGCTTCCTTGGTCTCTTGCTTTACAAGCGAGCTTCCGTTCAGGGCTCTGGAGACGGTGGACGGCGTCAGGTTCAGTTCTTTAGCGATATCCGTGATGGTAGCCTTGCGCATTTGATTATTTCTTTAAATCCCTTTTGCGAATAAGCGCTTCGAGGAAATAGTAATCGGCATAGTTGAGAGGCACGTCCACGCCGGCATTTGCAGGGAAGCTGGT